>DATMZZ010000214.1:0-9941 GCA_035573175.1 Allostellaceae bacterium | reverse complement strand
TCGACGGAGTGAAACCGTGATCGAGCGCCGCGAGATAGACGAATGGCTTGATCGCCGAGCCGGTCTGGCGCATCGCCTGGGTCGCGCGATCGAATTGGCTCATCTCGTAGCTGAAGCCGCCATCGAGCGCGAGTACGCGTCCGGTATGCGGATCCATCGCAACGAAGGCGCCGGACACGGCCGGGATTTGTCGCAGCCCATAAGCCGGCGACGTCGTCTTGCCGCCGCGCAGACCCTGGGAGGTCGTTTGGGGCGGTGCGAGCGCCTGCACCAGCACGACATCGCCCGTGGCAACAACATCCGTGGCTCGCGTGGGAACCGGCCCCACCGCGGCTCCCGGCAACGGCTTGCGCGCCCATTTCATCTCATCGAATGGAATCTGGCCGCGGCTGCCATCGGCAAGACCGATATCGGCACCAACCGCCGAGGTGCCGAGCACGACGGCAAGCTGCCACTGCACATCGTCGGCGCCGCTTGGAAGCGGTATGGCTTTCAGCCGGGCCTGCCAATCGCCGCCGATCTCGATGCGCGTCACCGGTCCGCGCCAGCCATGGCGCCGGTCATAGGCGATCAGCGCATCACGCAGCGCCTTGTTGGCAAGCCCCTGCAAATGCGGATCGAGGCTGGTGCGCACCGCGAGACCCGAGGCGTAGAGCCCCTTCTCGCCATAACGCTGCAACAGCTCGCGGCGAACCTCTTCGGTGAAGTAGTCGGCTTTGACGATCTCGGTGTTGTCGCGCCGGCGCAGCGTGATCGGCTTCGCCTCGGCCGCGGCGCCTTGCTCGGATGTCAAATAACCTGCCTCGATCATGCGATCGAGGACGTAGTTGCGCCGCTCGCGCGCCGCTTCCGGATTGCGCTGCGGATTGTAATTGTTCGGCGCTTTCGGCAGGCCGGCGAGGAACGCCGCTTCTTCCGGTGTCAGCTCGTCGAGCGATTTGTTGAAATAGTTGAGTGCCGCCGCCGCGACACCATAGGAGCCGCCGCCGAGATAGATCTCGTTGAGATAGAGCTCGAGGATGCGATCCTTGCTGAGCGCTTGCTCCATGCGGATCGCGACCAGCGCCTCGCGCACCTTGCGCTGCAGCGAGACTTCGTTGGTGAGCAGGAAGTTCTTCGCCACCTGCTGCGTGATCGTCGACGCGCCGACCGGCCGTCGGCCGCTGCCGTAATGCAGCACGTCGGTCACCGCCGCGCGCAGCATCGAGAGCGGATCGACGCCGGGATGGGTGTAGAAATTCTTGTCCTCCGCCGCGAGGAAGGCGTGGATCACCAGCGGCGGCATCGCCTTGATCGGGATGAAGACGCGTTTCTCGGTCGCGTATTCGGCCATCAGACGGCCGTCGCCGGCGTAGACGCGAGTCACGACCGGGGGCTGATAGTTAGCCAGCTGCTCGTAATCCGGCAGATCGCGGCCGAAATACCAAACCGCCAGCCCCGCCGTCCCTGCACCCGCCAGGCCGGCAAGAATTACCAGCACTATCAGTATCTTAAGAAGTTTCATCTGATTGCTCCGACGATCCGACCGGCCGCTCTGGCGACAATGGATCGAGTCGACGGAATTCCGCCCCGTTACCTAGCACAAAGGCTTACCGTGCCTTCGATTTGTGGCGCGTTTGAGGCGTGAAGCCAAGCGCTTTCCGAATTAAAAGAGGGTTAACGGTGAGTTGTGCCTCGCACCATCACGGAGCGGTTGTGGCAAAGCGGCGTCACTTGTATCCTAACCATGCGATGCCGCGCACCGTGCCCTCCCTGTGGGGCGGCGCGAGAAGCGCGGAATGGATTTAACCCGAAGCCGTCCTGGCCGCCGATTTTCGGCCGCCGGGGCCGAGCGTCAGAAAGTTCCGCCATGGCCTCTTTTTCCGCGCCGTTAGACGGACCGAACCTCGGCACGAGCTTCGCCTCAACCAGGACAGCGCCACCCGTTCTTCGCGCGGGTACGGTCGCGTTCCTCGGAGTTCATAAGAATGGCAAAGCGCATGCTCGTCGATGCGGCGCATCCGGAAGAGACCCGGGTCGTCGTATTGAATGGCCAACGGCTCGAAGAATTTGACTTCGAGACCTCCACAAAAAAACAGATCAAAGGCAACATCTATCTCGCGAAGGTGACGCGCGTCGAACCGTCGCTACAAGCGGCGTTCGTCGAATATGGCGGTAATCGCCATGGCTTCCTCGCCTTCGGCGAAATCCACCCCGATTATTACCGCATCCCTGTCGCCGACCGTCAGGCGGCGCTCGATGCCGACCGCGCCGCCGAGGAAGCGGCGAATGAGCAGGAAGACGAGAACGTCGCCGCCGGATTGCCCGCCGACGCGAGCGAGCCCGCGATCCACGAATCCGACGATGAGCACGGCGAGAGCGATTACGATCACGCCGACATCATGGCCGAGGCGATGACGGAAGATCGCCTGATCGACGATCTGGTCCCCGATCCTGAAGCGAGCAGCGAAGGCGAGCACGACGACCACGACGAAGCCGATGCCTCCGCTTTCTCGGAGGACCCCGAAGCGCCGGTGAGCGTCGACGTACCGGTCGAAGAACCGAGCTACAGCGCATCGACGCCGGACAGCGACGCTTTTGCGCATGACCATGACGAATCCGGCCATAGCGACGAAGTCTCGACCGAGAGCGCCGACACGGCCGAGCTCGCGCCGGCAGCAGAAGGCGCGCCGATCGAAGTCGTCGTAGAGGCGCCGATTACCATCGAGACAATCGGCGGCGACGAAGACGAGATGGAAGAGACCGCGCGGCCGCGCGCGCGGCAACATCGCCATTACAAGATCCAAGAGGTGATCAAGCGGCGGCAGATCATGCTGGTGCAGGTCACGAAGGAAGAGCGCGGCAACAAAGGCGCCGCGCTGACCACCTACATCTCGCTCGCCGGACGCTACTGCGTGCTGATGCCGAACACGCCGCGCGGCGGCGGCGTCTCGCGCAAGATCACCAGCATGCAGGATCGCCGCCGGCTCAAAGACCTGATGAGCGATCTCGAAGTGCCGGACGGCATGGGCGTGATCGTTCGCACCGCCGGCAGCGAGCGCTCCAAGGCGGAGATCACGCGCGATTTCGAATATTTGATCCGCCTGTGGGACGAGATCCGCGAGTTGACGCTCAAATCGACCGCCCCTGCCCTCATCTACGAAGAGGGCAATCTCATCAAACGCTCGATCCGCGATCTCTATGCGCGCGATATCGATGAGGTGCTGGTCGACGGGCGCGAAGGCTACGACACGGCGAAATCCTTCATGCGCATGCTTATGCCGAGCCATGCCAAGCGCGTGAAGCTCTACAACGATCCGTCGGTGCCGCTGTTCCACCGCTTCCAGGTGGAAGGCCAGCTCGATGCGATCCATTCGCCGGTCGTGCAACTGCGCTCCGGCGGCTACATCGTCATCAACCCGACCGAGGCGCTGGTCGCGATCGACGTCAATTCCGGCCGCTCGACGCGCGAGCGCAACATCGAAGAAACCGCGCTCAAGACCAATCTCGAGGCGGCGGAAGAAGTCGCGCGGCAATTGCGCTTGCGCGACCTCGCCGGACTGATCGTCGTTGATTTCATCGACATGGAAGAGCATCGCCACAACGCCGCGGTCGAGCGGCGGCTGAAGGATGCGATGCGGCATGATCGCGCGCGCATTCAAATCGGGCGCATCAGCCCCTTCGGCTTGCTCGAGCTGTCGCGCCAGCGCTTGCGGCCGTCGCTGCTTGAAGCCTCGACGCAGCCCTGCCCCCATTGCAACGGCACCGGCCATATCCGCTCAACGGAATCGACCGCGCTCCATCTGCTGCGCGCGATCGAGGAAGAAGGCATGCGCCGCCGCACGGCCGAGATCAAGATCGCGGTCGCTTCGGCCGTCGCGCTCTACGTGCTCAACCATAAGCGCGCGACGCTGCAGCAGATCGAAGGCCGTTATGGCTGCCACGTTACCATCGATGAAGACGAGACCTTGATCCCGCCGGCCTTCCGGCTCGAGCGCGCGCGCGCCTTCACCCCGGCCGAGCTGGCGGCGTTGCCCGTACTGGCGCCGGTACCGGTGCCGGTCGAGGAAGAGCCCGAGACGGATGAGAGCCTCGACGAAGCAGCGATTGAAGCGGCTGAAGAAGAATTCTCCGGCGCTCCGCGGCGCAACGATGGCGAACTGAGCGATCCTTCTTCCTGGCTGCCGCGAAGCGAGGACGAGGAAGAAGGCGAAACACTCGAGGCCGGCCGCGAAGACCGCGGTGGCGATGCGCAGCAAGGTGACGGCCAGGGCCGTCGCCGACGCCGGCGTCGCCGGCGCGGCCGCGGCGGTGACCGTGATCGGGATCGCGAACAGGGCGGGCCAACGACGGCTGAAGGCGAAGAGGCGCCGCCGGCCGCGCTCGATGCCAATGACGCGCCTGAGATGGCCGCCAGCAACGAGGATGGCGAGAGCGAAGCTGTTGCCGAGGGCGAACCTGGCGAGGAGATGCAGCCGGCTGACATGCAGGAAGGCGACAGCGAGCGCCGCCGTCGGCGTCGCGGTCGCCGCGGCGGACGCCGCCGCCGCCGTGGCCCAGATCAAGACGGACCCGCGCCGGAGCAGCAATATGGCGGCGAGGGCGGACCGCGCCTGCAGCTCGAATTGCGGCCCGGCGAGCCCGGCTATTCCGGCCCGGCGGAGGAGTTCGGCGAGGAGCCCGAATTCATCGCGGCCGAGGAGGTGGCAGAGGCTGACGTCATCGAGACGGTGCCGCTGCGCGACGACACAGCGCCGCCTGAGGCGCAACCCGCGGCCGAGAGCGCGCCGCCGGTGCCGCCCGCCAAGGAGACACCGCCCGCTCCGCCCGCCGCAAGCGAAGCTGAAGCCGAGCCCGAGCGCGCGCCGATTGCCTACAACGTGTCGCCGCCGCACGACGTCAGCGGCCCGGCGCCCAATCCGCGCCGGGGCTGGTGGCGCCGCTAGGCTGTTAGTGTCCCGATCCGGAAGTTCGCAGCATTTGAATTCGGCGCTTTCGAACTTCCGGATCGATAAGGACACTAGCCAACTTATTGAATGCTCGTGCGGCTCTTTGGATTTGAAGTTCCTAAAATCGTCGCCGCGAAGGCGTAGGAACTTCAAATCCGCCGCACTAACGAGCGCTCAGCGCTTCCAATTGTGCAGACGGCGCACGGCTTCGGCGATATCGGCAGTCGCCCCGGCGAAGCATATCCGCATCGTCGCATGCCCGCGCGTCGGGTCGAAATCGACGCCGGGCGTGCAAGCGACGCCGATCTCGCGCAGCATACGGCTGCAGAAATCGCGGCTGTCATTGGTTAGCGCCGCTATATCGGCATAGAGATAGAACGCACCGTCGGCCGGTGCGAAACGCTCGAAGCCGGCTTTCGGCAGCTCGGCCAGCAGCAGCGCGCGATTTTCAGCATAGCGGCGGCAATTCGCTTCGAGCTCTTCCGTCGCATCGAAGGCCGCGAGCGCCGCGTATTGGGCGAGTGCCGGCGGCGAGATGAACAGATTCTGCGCGAGACATTCGACCGCGCGAAGCATGTCCGGCGGCACGATCATCCAGCCGATGCGCCAGCCGGTCATCGAATAGTATTTGGAGAAACTGTTGACGATGATCGCGTCATCGCTGAGCGCGGCCGCGCTCGCTGCCGGCTTCTCATAGGTGATGCCGTGATAGATCTCGTCCGAGATCAAGCGGATGCCGGCGGCTTCGCAATGCTTCGCGATCGCCACCAAGGTCGCTGGATCGATCATGCTGCCGGTCGGATTGGCGGGGCTAGCGATGATCAGTCCGTCGAGCCGCTCGCGCCCGATTTGGTCCCTGGAGCCGCGCAGCAGATCGAGCGTCGGCTGATAATGTTCCGCCGGTCCGGCAGCGAGCTCGACCGGCGCGAGGTCGAGCGCCACCAGAATGTTGCGATAAGCCGGATAGGACGGCGCTGCGAGTGCGACACGCTCGCCGGCATCGAAAGCGGCGAGAAAAGCGAGAACGAAGCCTGCCGACGAACCGGTCGTGACGATGATCCGCGCCGGATCGATCACCACGCGGTAGGTGCGCTGATAGTGACGCGCGATCGCCTCGCGCAGCACCGGCAGCCCGAGCGCGTCGGTATAGCCGAGGACCTCGCGGCGCAGTGCCGCCTCCGCTGCCGCAACGACAGCGCGCGGTGCCGGCGTCGAGGGCTGACCCACCTCCAAATGAATGACATCGGCACCGCCCGCGGCCAGTTCATTGGCCTCGCGCAATACATCCATGGCGATAAAAGGCGGCACCAAAGCACGCCGCGACAGCTTGACGCTCATCCGTCCTCGTGTGGTTGACGGCACCGCGACGATAAGCCCATGCTGCCGTTGGATTTGTGGTAGGATACAGAATCAATGCGCATCTGGTCCCGCATTCTATGCATCGTGTTCGCGCTTTGCACGGCCCTGGTGCCGCGCGCCCATGCTCAGGACGCGATCCATTTCCTGCGCGATGCAGAAATGGAGCACACGCTCCGCGTCTGGATGACCCCGATCTGGAAAGCAGCGGGTCTCGATCCTGATGCGGTTCACGTTTACGTCATCAACGATCCGACCCTCAACTCCTTCGTCGCCGGCGGTCAGAACATCTTTCTGAACAGCGGCACGATCATGAAAGCGCAGAGCCCGAACCAGCTCATCGGGGTGATGGCACACGAAACCGGCCACATCGCCGGCGGCCATCTCGCGCGCAAGACGCAGATCATGAAGAACGCCATGATCGAGAGCGTGATCGGCATGGTGCTCGGCGGCGCGGCGAGCGCGATGGGTCACGGTAACGCCGGCGGCGCGGGTGTCCTTGCCGGCGCCGATGTCGGCCAGCGCGCTTTCCTGCAGAACTCGATCACGATCGAAGCTTCCGCCGATCAGGCAGCGCTGCGTTACCTCGATCGCACGCATGAATCGGCGCGCGGTCTGCTCCAATTCTTCGAATACCTCCAGCAGGAGGAATTCCTCAGCGCGCAGCGGCGCGATCCTTACCTGACGGACCACCCGCTGACCGAGGAACGCGTCAATTATCTGCGCGAGCATGTCGCGCGATCGCCCTATTCCAATGCGAAAGATCCGCCGGAATGGGTGACGCAGTTCAATCTCATCAAGGCGAAGCTCGGCGCCTTCCTCGGCGCGCCGTCGCAAGTGCTTGCCTCCTATCAGCCGAACGATAATTCAGAGCAGGCGCGCTATGCGCGCGCGATCGCCTATTACCGCATCCCCGATCTCAAGAACGCGATCCCGACGATCGATGGGCTGATCAAGGACTACCCGAACAACCCCTATTACCCCGAGCTGAAGGGGCAGATGTTGTTCGAGAATGGCCGCGTTGCCGATGCCGTCGCGCCCTATCAGCGCGCCGTGCAGCTCGCGCCGAACGAGCCGCTGCTCAATATCGAGCTCGCTCAGGTGCAACTCGAAACCAACGACCCCAAATACCTCGCCGCAGCGAAATCCGAGCTGAGCAGCGCTCTACAGGCTGAGAGCGACAATCCCGACGGCTGGCGCTCGCTCGCGATCGTTTATGGCCGCCAGGGCAATATCGGCATGGCGGCGTTGGCGCTCGCGGAGCAGAACATGGCGCAAGCCAATTACCGGCAGGCGATCGGTCAGGCGCAGCGCGCGCAGCAATTACTGCCGGCAGGGCCGCAACGGCAGCGCGCGCAGGATCTCCTCGCCGAAGCCAAGCGCCAGCAACAGCAAGCGCAGAATCAGAATCAATAGTCGCGCCTCAGAACAAGCATCATGACCCTTGCTCGCCTCCTTCGCTTCGGCGCCTTGGCGCTGTTGATCGGCGCTGTTGCGCTGCCCGGCCCGACCGCCGCCGCGGATTCCTCCTCTCCCGCGCCGCAGACCAGCATGCCGAAAGACCGCGCGGGCTTGGATCAGGCGATCCACGATTATCTGATGGCGCATCCCGAGACGATTCTGGACGCGCTCAAGGCCGCGCAGCAGCAGGCCGATGCGCAGGCAGCGGAGCAATCGCGCCGCGTCATCGCGACGAAGCAGAAGGAGTTGCTCAATTCACCCGACGATCTCGTCCAGGGCAATCCCAAGGGCGATGTCACCTTGGTCGAGTTTTTCGATTATCGCTGCCCTTACTGCAAACAGGTCGCGCCTTCGCTCGAGGCGTTGGTGAAGGAAGATGGCAAGCTGCGCGTCGTCTACAAGGAATTCCCGATCCTCGGCGAAGCCTCGGTCTATGCGACGCGTGTTGCGCTCGCCGCGAAAAAGCAGGGCAAATATGCCGAATTCCATCGCGCCATGATGGCGACGAAGGGCGATATCGGCGACGAGACGGTGCTCAACGTCGCGACATCGCTCGATCTCGATGTCGGCAAGATCAAAACCGATATGAACGCGCCCGATATCGAGAAGCTGATCGATAAGAATTATGCGCTTGCCGACGCGCTCAACATCCAGGGCACGCCGGCGATCATCATCGGCGACACGCTCATTCCGGGCGCGGTCGATCTCGATACGCTGCGCAAGGACATCGCCGCGGCACGCAGCGGCGGTTAAGCCGTCGGCCAGCTTTCGACAGGCCCCACCGGCTTAAGCAAATCAGGTCCGTCCGCGCGGTTGGAATTGACGGCGCGATCGAGCGGCACGGCTTCCAGCAAATCATTCGGCGACGGCGTCAAAAGTTCGAGCGCCGCTTCGACCGGACTCTCCGGATCGAGCCAGGTCGCGTAATTCTCGGGTGTCAGCACCACCGGCATGCGGTGATGGAAGCCACTGAGAAACTCATTCGCGTCGGTCGTGATAATGGTGAAGCTGTCGAGCGCGGCGGCCGGATCGTGCCGCGGTCCCCAGCGTTCCCAGAGCCCGGCAAAAGCGAGAGGCGCGCGGTCGCGGCGCGCGATGAGATAAGGCTGTTTCGACGTATCGCCCTCGCGCCACTGGTAATAGCCGTCGGCGGGAACGAGACAGCGCCGCTTTTGCGTAGCGCCGCGAAACGCCGGCTTCTCCAAAAGCGTCTCGGCCCGCGCGTTGATGAGCGGCGGCCCCGCTTTGGGGTCATCTGCCCAGGGCTGGACCAGGCCCCAGCGCAAGGCGGCGATGCTGCGCTGGCCGGCCGGCTCGCGGCGCTGCCGGATAACGGGCACTTCCAGCGTCGGCGCGATGTTGTAGCGCGGCGCGAGATTCGGCCGCTCGATGAAACCGAAGATTCGCGCCAGTTCTTCGAGCGCCGTTTTCAATAAATAGCGGCCACACATCGCAATCGCTTCCCCTTATCGCTATGGTAGCGCAATGAACGCCGATCTGCGCGAATTGCTTGAAGGCGCGTGCCGCGCCGCGCGCGCTGCTGCGCCGGCGATTCTCGAGGTCTATCGCTCGCCCTTCGAGGTCCGCTCGAAAGCCGATGCCTCGCCCGTGACCGAAGCCGATGAGCGCGCCGAAGCGATTATCGTCGCGGCGCTGGCAAAGCTGGCGCCGGAAATCCCGGTCGTCGCCGAGGAAATGGCGTCGCGTGGCGAAGCCATCGCGGCCGAGCGTTTCTGGCTGGTCGATCCGCTCGACGGCACGCGTGAATTCGTGGCCAAGAACGGCGAATTCACCACCAATATCGGGCTGATCGAGGGCGATCGTCCGGTCCTCGG
Organism: Allostellaceae bacterium; assembly: GCA_035573175.1. Classification (GTDB taxonomy): domain Bacteria; phylum Pseudomonadota; class Alphaproteobacteria; order ATCC43930; family CGMCC-115725; genus CAIKMD01. Next base: position 361 of record DATMZZ010000214.1, on the reverse strand, counting down.
TGTCGTGCATCTGCCGGTCACCAACGTCACCTACGCCGGCGCCGGCGCCGGCACCGCGATTCGGCAAGAGCAGGATGCCGCGCCGGTCGCGATCGCCGTGCGCCGCATTCCCGCGACCGGCGCGATCATCGCGTGTAGCCGTTCGCATGGTAATAACGACAAGATGACGGCCTATCTCGCGACCCTGCGCCAACCACAGTCGCGTATTGCCGGCAGCGCCGCAAAATTCTGCTTCGTCGCCGAAGGCTCGGCCGATCTCTACCCGCGCTTCGGCCCGACGATGGAATGGGACACGGCGGCCGGACATGCCGTCGTAGAAGCCGCCGGCGGCAGCGTCACGGGCCTCGATGGCACGCGGTTT
>DATMZZ010000213.1:0-13188 GCA_035573175.1 Allostellaceae bacterium | reverse complement strand
GCCGCCGGTAGGCGACGTCAGATGCGCGGCATCGCCGGCAATGAAGACGCGGCCTTTGCCGAAATCGTTGGCGACCAGCGCACGCCGCACCCAGGGCAGTACACTGAGAATCTCGTAATCGAAATCGAAGCCAGCAGCGCGGCGGATCACGGCGCGGATTTCGGCTTCGGTATGGGTCTTCTTCTCCGAGCTGCCGATAATCGACAGCCGCCAATTGTCGCGGCCATTGATCGCGACGATCGTCGCCCAGGTGCCTTCCGGCCCGACGAAGATGTGACGATAGGCTTTGCCCTTGTCGTGCATCTTCACGAGATCGGCACAGCGGAAAATAACATTCGTCGTATAGGTGAGGACGCCCTTGCCCGACATCGCGATGCCGAGACCTTCGCGCACCGTGCTGGCGCCGCCGTCGCAGCCGACGAGATAGCGCGCGCGGATCGTCGTGCGCTCGCCGCTGTCGACATTCTCGACCTCGGCGGTGACGCCATCCGCATCCTGCGCGAAGCCGGCGAGCTTGGTGCGATAGCGCAGCTCGACGCTCGGCATCGAGCGCGCCCATTGCAGCAGGATCGGATCGAACATGTTCTGCGGGCAGCGCTCGCGATGCTGCGGGCTTTGCGGTGGCGGCACTTCGTCCTGCATCGCCGGAAAAGCTTCGCGGCCGAGCTCGTAGCCGTTGAGCGCCGTCAGATACATATTGTCTTGCGGATAGTCGCGCGGATACGGCGAATGCTCGACTGCATCGACCAGGCCCCAGCGGCGGCAGAACTCCATCGTGCGCGGCCCGACGAAATCCATGCGTGGCTGATAGATCGAGCCGTCGCCCTGCTCGACGATCAGGCATTTCTGGCCGCGCCAGCCCAGATCGCCGGCGAGCGCCAAACCGACCGGCCCGGCGCCGACGATCAATACCGGTACTGAATCCGACGACATGTCTCTCACTAGGTTGGAGTGGCAACAGCGCTGCGCGAAATCCCCTCGGGGAACATCATACTTATCCCGCCGAGAAGAAAAGCGCGACTGCGGTCGATTACCGCGCCGACATCGAGCGTGACGGCCGCGGCCATCCAACCTCCCCCTTTTTTTCGTCTGACGATCAAACGCGACTATACCGGACCTGGCGCAGCGAGGCGAGATGCTCGCCGCATGGCGCCCATGCTCAAGGCGACCGCGTTGAGTTGCAGCGCAAACGCGCTACGCTCGTCCTGCTCGTAGAGAAAAAAGGGGGGAGGAAGAGGATAAAAAGGGGGGAGGAAGAGGATAATGGGTGAAACACCTCAATTGATCCGCGTCGCTGCGTCGCAGAGCGCGATCCTCAACGGCGTCGCCGTCTCACCGAGCGGCCGCATCTTCTCGAGCTTCCCGCGCTGGATGCATGCGCCGACGCCGAGCCTCGGCGAAGCGCTGCCCGATGGCAGCTTCCGCACCTTCCCCGGCAATGAATGGAACGAATGGCGCGAAGGCCTCGACCCCGCGACGCATTTCGTCAATGTGCATTCGGTCCACGCCGATGCCGAGAATTTCCTTTGGGCGGTTGACGATGCCGCGCCAAACCATCAGCCGCATCTCAAAGGCGGGGCCAAGGTGGTGAAGATCGATCTGCGCAGCAACCAGATCGTGCGCGCCTATCCGATGGATGAGAGCGTCGCGCCCGCGGGCGCGGTGCTCGGTCATATGCGCGTTCTCGGCAAGCATGCCTTCATCACCGAATCTGGCCATGGCGCGATCATCATCCTCGATCAGGAGACCGGTGCGACGCGCCCCGTGCTGCGCGGCGATCCGAAGACGCAGGCCGATCGCTCGATCGTGCCAGTGATCGACGGTCAGGAATTCCGCCGCGCCAACGGCCAGGTCTCGATCGTCAACGTCAACCTGCTTGAATTCAGCAATGACGGGCGCTGGCTCTATTTCACCTGCCTCTTCGGCCCGGTGCTGCGCAGGATCGAGACGAAATACCTGCTCGATCCGAAGCTGAGCGATGCAGAACTCAGCGCGCAGATCGAGGATGTCGCGCGCATCCCGCCTTGCGCCGGCTTCACCATCGACCGCCGCGGGCGCATCTATTTCTCGGCCTTCACCGAGAATGCGATGCTCGTGATGGGCGATGATCGCAAGTTGCGCACGCTGATCGCCGATCCCCGCATCAGCTTCCCCAACGAGCCGGATATCGGACCGGATGATTGCCTCTATTTTCCCGGCTCGCAGATCCATCGCCTGCCCGGCTTCCATGCCGACAGCAAATCGCGCGTCGTGCCGCCTTGGGAAGTACTTAAAGTCCAGCTCCGCGACTGAGGCTGCGCTGGTGGTTTCTTCGGCGCGAGATTATTGTCGCGGCAGGTCTGGGGAGGATTGAATGGCCAACGCCAACAAAACGCCGATTGTCGATTTTCACGTGCATTTCAACGATCCTATCGTCTATGCGAAGGGCCATTCGCATAATGTGATGTCGGGTTTCGGCACACGGAATTTTCCCGAGGCGAAGCCGGAAGACGGCTGGCGTTATCAAATCCAGGAGAAGGTCAAGGACTCGGCGCAGCAAGTCGCCGATATGGACAAATTCGGCATCGGCAAGCATGTGATCTCGATGATCGCGGTGTCCTGCAACACCGATTGGGCCGATCCCGAGGATGCGGCGGCGATGAACCGCCACGCCAACGAGATGAACGCGTCCTGGGTCGAGAAATATCCCGACCGCTTCATCGGCAGCTTCACCATGCCGCTACAAGACATGAAGCTGACGATGAAAGAGTTCGAATACGCCGTCGACAAGCTCGGCGCGAAGGTCGTCAGCGTGTCGTCGAATTGCCGCGGCGATTATCTCGGCGAACAGAGATTTGCGCCGCTCTGGGAAGCGATCCACGACCGCAAGCTGCCAGTCTTCGTCCATCCGCATGGCGTGACCGACATGAAGCTGCAGAAATACTTCCTGTGGAACGGCATCGGCCAGCCGATGGAAGAGACCAAATTCCTCGCCTCGATGATCTTCGACGGGATGATGGACAAATATCCCGGCATGAAGATCGTCATGGCGCATGGCGGCGGCTACCTGCCGCACTACATCGGCCGGCTCGACCGCAACTACGAGAACAACCCGGGCAGCCGCGTGAACATCTCGAAGCTGCCGAGCGAATATCTGCGCGATTTCTACTACGACACCTGCGTCTATGGCTCGGACGTGCTCGACGCCCTGATCGCCAAGGTCGGCGTCGACCGCATCGTCTTCGGCACGGATTATCCGGTCGGCGAGCGCGATCCTTTCGCGACCTTGAAGAACTCCAAGGTCCTGACTGACGCGGATCGCGAGACGATCACGCGCAGGACGCCGGCGAAGATCCTCGGCGAGGCCTAAAGATCTATCGCGAGGATCAGTCGCCGATCGGGGTAACGCCCGGCAGGATCAGCTTCTCGAACGGCACCTTGCCGTCGGTATCGCCGATCGCGGTCATGTCCTCCATGAGCGTGTCGAGCTTCTTGCGCGAGACCGCGGCGTTCTTCGGGAAGTAGCCGATCTTGTGGAAGAAGTCGTAGCTCTTCTCCACCCCGTCGCGATTGGCGCCCTTCATCTCCTTGTCGAGGAGGTCGATCGCCGCGGCGCGATTGGCAGGGTCGTTGAACCAGGCGATGCCTTTATCGAGCGCCGTCACGAAACCCTTGAGCGCTTCGGGATGCTGCTTGGCGAAAGCGAGCGACACATCGGTGGAGCCGAAGGGCAGATCGCCGGCGAATTGCATCATCACGCCGAGACTGTTGTAGCCCGCGGCCTGGGCGATGAAATTGAACGGCGGCACCAGCATCGTCGCCTGCGCGGCGTTCGATTTGAGCGCGGCATAGCGCCCGGCGGTGGCGCCGACCACCGTGATCTCGATATCGCTGTCCTTGAGCCCGCCGGCCTTCAGCACGCGCTCGAGATAGACGCGGTTGATATCGAGCAGCCCGCCAATGACGACGGTGTGACCTTTCAGGTCCTGGATCGTCTTGATCTCGGGCCGGGCAATCACCTCATAGGGCGGCACGGCGCCCGTGACGCGCACGATCGCCACCGGCGCGCCGCGCGCAATCGCATGGATCGGCTCGACGATGCCGATATTCACGACATCGAGTGAGCCGGCGGCGAGCTGCTGCACCAGCCCCGACGCCGTCGGCACATAGACGATATCGAGGCTGACCCCGGCATCGGCGAAGAAGCCTTCGCGGATGGCGATGTAATAGGGCCAGCCGCCGGCCTGCGGCGAGCCGATGAGGCCGGTCTGAATCGTCTGGGCCGCCTGCGTCGCCGGCGCGATCAGACCGATCGCCAGAGCGGCGAGAGCGCCAAGTACCTGCAACCGGCGCATGGCTCAGTCACCGACCTTGGTGACGCCCGCCAGCACCAGCTTCTCGAACGGCACCTTGCCGTCGGTGTCGCCGATCGCGGCCATCTCGTTCATCAGCGTGTCGATATGCTTGCGCGAGACCGTGCCGTCATTCGGGAAGAAGCCGATCTTGCGCAGATAGTCGTAGCTCTTGGCGAGCGAATCGCGATCTTTGCTCTTCATCTCGGTGGCGAGGATGTCGATCGACGCGGCGCGATGAGAATCGTCGTTGAACCAGGCAAAGCTCTTGTCGAGCGCGCCCATGAAGCGTTTGATCACATCGGGATGCTTCTCGGCATAGGCGCGCGCGACGTCGGTCGAGCCGAAGGGCAAGTCTTTCGTGTACTCGATCATCAGGGCGAGGCTTTTGAAGCCCTCATTCGCGGCGAAGAAATTGACCGGCGGCGCCAGCATAGTCACATCGGCGCTGCCCGATTTCAGCGCAGCGAAACGCGCCGCCGTGCTGCCGGCGACGGTGATGTCGATGTCGCTGTCCTTGAGGCCGACGCCTTTCAGAACGCGCTCGAGATAGACGCGGTTGATGTCGACCAGCCCGCCGATGACGAAGGTCTTCCCTTTGAGATCCTTGATCGAGCTGACGGACGATTTCCCGACGATGTCGTAGGGCGAAACCGCTTCCGTGATGCGCAGGATCGCGACCGGCGCGCCATGCGCCACGCCGTGGATCGGTTCGACCGCGCCGATGTCGCAGATATCGAGCGAGCCCGAGGATAGCTGCTGCACCATGCTTCCCGCCGACGGCACATAGATGATCTGGAGATCGAGCCCGGCATCAGCGAAGAATTTCTGATGCAGGCCGATATAATACGGCCATTCCACCGCATTCGCCGCCCCGAGCAAGCCCATCTGGATCGTATCCGCCGCTTTCGCCGGCGCGGCCGCAAAGCCGAACACACACGCCAGCGCGGCACAGATCGCGCCCTTCATCGTCTTCATTTCACTCCTCCCTCTTCAACACGGCACCGGCTTTTTTGCTCGGCGCCCTACATTATTCGGCAGCTTCGGCGGTCTCCGCCTCGTCCGGCGCGGCCGCACCGTTGAGCTGGCCGAGCTTCATGCCGGTCAGATCGGGCAAGCCGAACAGGAAAATCTGTGTCTCGGCGGTCGCTTTGATCATCGCGCGCTCGCCCTTCTTCAGATAGATCGTCGACATGGCGTGATAATCATTATCCGCCGCTGTGCCGGCGCCCGAGATCACGTAATAGACACCGCGGCCTTTGGCGTAGTAACTCGATCCGGCATCGAGATGCAGGAAGCGCGCCTCGGTCCGCCGCTCGGTGAAGACGCCGAGCAGCTTTTCCTCGACACCACCTGAACTCTCGACCGCGGTCCAAGCGTAGTTCTTCGGATCCATCATGATCGGCGCGGGATAGCGACCCTTGGGATAGACCATCGGCCGCTGATTGATGTGCTCCCAGATCGCCTGGAAACCGTCCGTATTCTTCTTTCCCGGTACACCTTCGCGGCGGCGGAAGACGCCCTCCTCGAATTTGCCGAAAGCTTCGAGCGCATCCATCGCCGCTTTCACCTCGTTGCGCGAGGGATAGCCGCTGCCGCTGGCGCCGCCGCATTGCAGCACGATCGCGAGCGATTCATGGTGCTGGGTCTGCGGCCCGTAATGAATGCCCTCCGGGAAGTAGCCGACCATGCCGGCGCTGAGCGTGCCGTCGCGGCCGAAGCTCAGCTCGCCTTCGAGCACGAAACGGATCTGCTCGAAATTATGCCGGTGGCGCGGCGAGTAGAAATCGGCAGAGGAGCGGCCGACCGAGAGCTTGAAATTATCGACGCTGCGCTCCTCGCCTTCCGCGAGGTTGCGGAAGTGGAACGTCCCGCCGCGATATTCGAGACCCCGGCGCCATTCGAGCGTATCACCGTGTACGATCTTCATCGCTTCCTCCTGCCATAAGGATGAACCATGGAGGCACGGAGGACATAGAGAAATTTTTGTCGCGCGAAGCGCGAAAGCCTTATCTCCGTGCCCTCCGTGTCCCCGTGGTGAAACTTCAGCGCTTCGCCAGCTCGCGTGCCTTGTCGAGGCTGGCGTAGGAACGGCCGGCGCTGGTCATCAGATAGCTGAAGCCCTCGCCCAGGATGCGCTCGGCGTTCTTGCTGTCGACATGGGGATGACCGACCGGGACCTTGTGTTTCTTGCAGGTCTCGACCACACGCGCCATATGCTCGAGCACCGTCGGATGCTCGTATTGCCGCGGCACGCCGAGCTCCTGGCTGAGATCGCCTTCGCCGATCAGGATGAAGCCGATGCCCGGCACCTGCGTGAGCATCGCATCGAGGTTCTTCACCGCCTCGACGCCCTCGATCATCAGACCGACGAGGATCTCGCCGTTCGGATCGAGCGGCCACACATCGGCCTTCTTGTAATATTCCTGATTGGTGATGCCCCAATAGCGCGCCGCCGTGCCGGGCGAATCACCGCGAATGCCCGTCGGCTCATAACGCGGCGCCGTCTTGAGGCGCGGATAGCGGCAGGCGGCAACGGCGTTGTAGGCCTGATCGACGGTGTCGACATGCGGCCAGATGATGCCGTAGGCGCCGATATCGAGCGCCTGCTTGGCGAGAAACTGATTCTTTTCATTGCCGTTCGCAGGAATACGCACCAGCGGCGTGACATTCGGCGCGACCGAGCCCTTCTCGACGATCTGCCTGCGGTTCAGCATGTATTGGAGGCAATCGCGCAGGGCGCGGATATCCCAAATATTGTGCTCCATCTCGAAGATGATGCTGTCGTACTTCGCCTGGCTCGCCGCCAGCGCCGCATCGACATCGGGCGTGCAGAACGCGCCCATCGCGGGCTTGCCCTCTTCGAAGCATTTGATCATGCCGTTCAAGCGCGGAATATCGGCCATCTTTCTCTCCTCCCGAACTGAAGCCTCGGCGCATCGTAGCAGAGCGGCGCGGCCCACTCAAAATGCGGCGAATCCCATGCCGACAGTTTGACAACGGGAAGCGCGCTTCATAGCATCGCCGCAAAATTCGGGAGGTCAAATATGATCATCGACTGTCACGGCCACTACACCACCGCTCCGAAAGAGCTGCAGGCCTTCCGCGACGAGCAGATTAAGGGCAACGATACGCCTGCGCCCTTGAAGATCACCGACGACCAGATCCGCGAGACGATCCAGAACGGCCAGCTCAAGATGCAACAGGAGCGCGGCAGCGACGTCACGATCTTCTCGCCGCGCGCCGCGGGCATGGGCCACCACATCGGCGGGGCCAAGACCAGCGAAGTCTGGACCGATGTCTGCAACACCCTGATCCATCGCGTCGTGAAGCTCTTCCCGAAGAACTTCATCGGCGTCGCGCAATTGCCGCAGACGCCGGGCGTCTCGCCGGCGAATTGCATCAAGGAACTCGAGCGCTGCGTCAAGGAATTCGGCTTCGTCGGCTGCAACCTCAACCCCGATCCGTCGGGCGGCAAATGGACCGACCCGCCGATGACCGACAAGAAGTGGTGGTATCCCTTCTACGAGAAGATGGTCGAGCTCGACGTGCCGGCGATGGTGCATGTCAGCATGTCCTGCAACCCGAACTTCCACACCACGGGCGCGCATTACATCAACGGCGACACCACCGCCTTCATGCAGTTCATCATGTCGGACATCTTCAAGGATTTCCCGACGCTGCGTTTCATCATCCCGCATGGCGGCGGCGCCGCGCCCTATCACTGGGGCCGCTATCGCGGCCTGGCGCAGGACCAGAAGCGCCCGCCCTTCGACGAGCTTCTCCTGAAGAACGTGTTCTTCGACACCTGCGTCTATCATCAGCCGGGCATCGATCTGCTGACCAAGGTCGTGCCGATCGACAACATCCTCTTCGCCTCCGAGATGATCGGCGCGGTGCGCGGCATCGACCCGAACACCGGCCATCATTACGACGACACGAAGCGCTATGTCGACAAGGCGCCGATCTCCGACGCCGACCGCAAGAAGATTTTCGAGACCAATATCAAGAAGGTCTTCCCGCGCTTCGATAAGTCCTACGCGGCGAATAACTGAGCGCGCCGGGCCGAAGGGGGATCGCTTATGTCCGCCGACGGCCCGCTGCCTCTTCCCGAAGTCGCTCTCGAGAACGACTACGTCCGAGTCAGTCGCGACAAGACGCCGTTCGCGAGGATCGCGACGGATCGGGTGATCGTTGCCATGGCGCCGCTCTCCTTCATGGCGGGCGATGCGCTGCAAAGCCTCGAGCGCGGCGAATTCTTCGTCTTCGGGCCGGGTGACACCTATCAAATGACGCCCGACGCTTCCTTTTTCGAGGTCGCGATCAAGCCCGATCATCCGCCGGTCAAGGAGCCGCCGGAAATCATTCCGCCGGCAAAGAACACCATGCTCTATGAGGGCGAGCGTTTCTTCATCTATGAAGAATCGCTCAATGTCGGCGACGTCCGGCCGCGCCACAGCCACTGCCAGCGCGTCGAGATCCGCCTCAACAACGGGCCGATGCTCGAGCAGACCTTCGATCCGCCGCGGCCGCCGATGCAGCCCGGCATCGTCAATTGGCGCGAGCCCGTGATTCACACCGTGCGCAATATCGGCGACATGCCGCTGCGCAATCTGATCGTCGAATTCAAGCCTCAACGCCAATAGAGTTAGGGCGCAAATAACCGCGCTTACGGGTAGATCAGGCTCTTCGGATCGGGATTGCCCTTGATCAGGCCTTGCTCGCGCGAGACCTGGACCCAGAAGGCCAGCGCGTCCGGCGTGATGTGCACGGAGAAATCCTTCGGCACATCGACGACCGCCGCCACCGGCGGCGGCAGCTTGGTATAAGTCGCGATGCTCGCGCGAACCGACTTATCGTTCGCCGGATCCTTGATATAGACCCCCGCCTCCTCGAGCGCCGCCTGCAACGCCTTGATCGTATCGACGTTCTTCTGTGCCCAGGCACGCGTCGCGACGAAATTGACGGGGCTGGTACCGGCCGGGATCACCGATCCATAGCTGCCGATATCGTAGCCGATCTTCTCGGCAAGGACGCGCGTATAGAACGGATCGACCGAGGCGACGGCGTCGACAAGGTGGCCCTTCAGCGCATCGGCCATCTGCGGAAAGCCAATCTCGACCCAATTGACCTTGTGATAATCGAGCCCGTTCGACTGTACCCATTTGCGCGTCAGCACGTCGATGATGCCGCCGAGGCCCGGGACGCCGACGCGCTTGCCTTCGAGGTCCTTCGGCCCGTGCAGATTGCTGTCGGCCGCCGCGATGACGCCGCTCGGCGCCGCGAGCGGGTAGACATTGGTGCCGGCGACGACGACGAGATCCAGCCCCTGCTCGTTCGCCTGCAGGAGGATCGTCGGCGTCGGCCCGCCAAGCTGCGCGGTACCGGCGACCAGCGCCGCCGAGATCAGCGAGCCGTTGGTCGTCAGCGTCATGTCGATATCGAGGCCATGCTTCGCCAAAATGCCCTGATCCTTGGCGACGTAGAGCTCGGCCCACGACGTGACAGCCGTATACATGAAATTGATCTTAGTCGCGGCCTGCGCGGGCAATACCGCAAACACGCACAAGATCGCCGTCAAAATAAGCTTGCGAATCACGGATTCCCCCTCGTCGCCACTTGCGCCATGCGGTGTTACCTTATGGCTGCTACGGCATTATAGAGGCAGATGCCTTCGGGAAGGAGAGCACCATGACGTTCAAGACCATTATGGCCGCGGCCAGCGGCGGCAGTGCCAGCGATGGCACGATCGAGCTCGCCTGCCGGTTCGCGCGCCGCTTCGGCGCCCATCTCGAGGCGTTTCACGCTAAGCCCGATCCACGCGACCTTTTCGCCTATTCGACCGACGCTTTTGGCAATTCGATGTCGGGCGATTTCGTCGATCGCTTCGTGAAAGATTCAGACAGTATTGCCGCTAAGACCAAAGCCGCTTTCGAGGCGACCGCCGCCAAGCATCAGATCGGGATCAGCGCAGCGCCCTCGCTGGGCCTACCCGAGAAGATCGCGGCCTCGGCCTGTTGGCGCGAGGAGGTCGGCTACGCCGCGACAGTGGTTTCGCGCCGTGCCCGTTTCTTCGATCTGGTCGTGCTCGGCCGCTCGGAGCGCGTTGTCGACCAGCCGCATACCGACGTCGTCGAGCAGACGCTGATCAATTCCGGCCGGCCGGTGCTGGTCGCGCCGGCGCAGCCGAATGCCGATATCGGCGACAATGTCGCGATTGGCTGGAACGGCTCGGCCGCGGCGACCCGTGCACTGACCGCGTCCCTACCCTTCCTCGCCAGCGCGGGCAGTGTCTCGATCCTCACCATCGGCGATCGCCATCAGGGCAGCGCCGCGGCATTGGTCGAATATCTCGGCTGGTACAGCGTTGCCGCCAAGCATCGCCATATCCCCGCGGTAGAGGGCGCCGGCATTGGCCAGCAATTGCTGGCGGCCGCCCGCGACGAGGATGCGAATCTCCTGGTGATGGGCGGCTATGGCCACGTGCCGTGGCGCGAATTCCTCTTCGGCGGGGCGACACGCGACGTTGTCGGCAGCAGCCTATTGCCGGTGCTGCTGACGCACTAAGCGGCGGAGGTTACGCCGCTACTTCCTGCGTGGTGATGACGCGATCCGGCGGTAGATAGACGCGGATCGTGGTGCCGAGGTTCTTGGCGCTGGCAATCTCGAGCCGGCCACCGTGGAGCTCGACGAGGCGGCGCGCGATCGGCAGGCCGAGACCGGTGCCCTCGAATTTCTTGGTCAGCGCGTTCTCAACCTGGCGGAAAGGCTCGAGCGCGATCGCGATTTCGTCCTCGCTCATGCCGATGCCGGTATCCGTGATGACGATGGCGAGGCTGCCATCGTCGGGCCGCTCGACACCCACGGTGACTTCGCCGCCTTCGGGGGTGAATTTCACCGCGTTCGAGAGCAGGTTGATGAGGATCTGACGCATCGCCACCGCGTCCGCGCGCACGGGGGGCAGCACTTCCGGCAGAGCGACCAGGAGTGTCACTTTGTTCTTCAGTGCCTGCGCCGAGACCGCGGTCAGACTGCCCTGCACTGTCTCGTGCAGATCGATCGGCTCGTCCTTCAGGCTGACCTTGCCGGCCTGGATCTTCGAAATGTCGAGCACGTTGTTGATGAGCGCGAGGAGATGCTCGCCCGCGCAATAGATGTCGTTCGCATATTCGACATAGCGCGGCACGCCGACCGCGCCCATCGTCTGCTCTTTGATGATCTGCGAGAAGCCGATGATGGCGTTGAGCGGTGTGCGCAGCTCGTGGCTCATATTGGCCAGGAATTGCGATTTCGCGTTATTCGCCGCCTCGGCGCGCTCTTTACTGTGCTTCAGCTCGAAATTGATCTGGCGCAGCCGGATGCGCTCCTCGGCAAGACGCGCGTTCGCGGCTTGCAGCAGCATGCGCTCGTCGGCGAGCTGGATTTCGCGCTCGGCGCGATTGCCGACCTCGCGCAGCAGGATCACGGAAAGGCCCGCGAGGACGAAAGTCCCGATCGCCGCAAGGACCATGAGGATGAGCGCTTGGCGCTGTTGCGGCGCGAGGGCCGCGGTGAGATCGAGGCTGGCCTCGATGATCACCGGATAGCTCTGCGGCCGATAATAGGCATGCATCCAATTCTCATCGCCGGCCACAGTGCCGCGATAGGTGCCTTGCGCGCCGGCGGCGATATCGCCGGGATGGAACGTGCTCTCGGCCTGCTTGCCGATCAGGCTCGCACCGCTCCGATCCGCCGCATCGAAACCGGCGAGGACGACGCTATCGAGACCGGTCATCCGGACCCAGCCGGTGGCACCGAGCGCGACCGAATCGTGTAAATTCGCCAACCGACTCGGCGCGACACAGAAGATCAGCACACCGAGCAAATGCCCGTCGTCGGCGGAAATGCGGCGCGCAAGGGTGATTTCGAATTGGCCCTGCGCACCGACCAAAGCATGATCAATGGTCAGGTCATCGCCGGTCTCGCCGGCCGCAATGCGGAATTCCGGCCGTTCGCTGAGATCGACCGGCTGCGGATGTGGATCGGCGCTCGCGCTGACCAGCCTGCCATTGGCATCGATGAGGATGACCTGGATCGTGTTGCCATCGATGATCGGCAAATCGCGCGACCAGGTATAGAGATCGACACTTCCGTTAGATGCCCGCATGCGCGCAGCGATGATCGTACCGGCGGTCGCTATGTCGTCGAACGTGTGGGAAATCTCGGCACCGAAAGTACCGGCCAAGCTCGTTGCGTCGTGGCGCGCACTTTCGATCAGCGCCTGACGCGAATTCATGATTGAGCCCGCGACCACCGCCCACATCGTGAGGATGACCGAGATCAATGCGAGCAGGATGCCGAACTTCAGGGTTCTGGTTCGGCCGCGCGGATTGTCTTGGGTTTTAGCAGTCATGGAGGCTTTCGGTGCTGCCTCGCTCATACCATGACCAAAGTTAAGACTTTGTTTTGCCTGCATTCGCCGCTGCGAATCGGCCTTCGCGCGGTTTGCGTGCGGTGCGTCAGAAAACCGCAACGCCGTTAATGCGCGTAAACGGTTTTTTTGTGCAATGCGGCGCTTAATAGCTGCCGGCCGTTGGAACGAATGGCGATTTGATCAGTTCTTTGGGCATTGGAGGGAAGTAAGGATGACGGCTCTGCTGAAGAGCATCGACGCGTTCTGTGCGCGTCTCAACGCAGGACTGGCCGCCGTTGCGGTCGTCTTAACCATTCTCGTCGCGGCCCAACTGACGGTACGGATGCCCGATCTGTTCCAGCGTGCGGTCGAAGCGGAAACAGCCAGTATTGCGGCGAACACGGCGGCGGCCGTGTTGCCCAATGGCGGCACCTACTGAGGTCCCTAAGTTTAAGCTCGGGAGAT
>DATMZZ010000212.1:0-16092 GCA_035573175.1 Allostellaceae bacterium | reverse complement strand
GTCAGCGTTTGCGTGCTACCTAGTGGGATCAGACTGCCGGTTTACGATTTCGTTTTTAAGGCTTGCCTTTCAGCCCAATGAAGTAGGCCCCTTGTGTCTTGTATCGACGAGATGATCGCAATCGGAAGCTGCGGCGTTTGCGTCGTGAACTCGCAAACGTATCTGGTCAGCGTCGGCAAATCCGGGCAGCCGAGCCGAAGCGCCGTTCAAACTCGACGGGCCGCGGGAGGTCTTTCATCGCCGCCGACGCTCGGCCGTTGGCCCCACAGGTCAAAGCCGACAATTGGCCAAGAGCGCATTGCGCTGATTACAGCCTGGTGCCTGAGATGACGAAGCGGTCGCCCCTGTGACGAGCTTCAATTGCTCGGCCATCTTGGCCAGCTGGTCGTAGCCTTCGGCTATCGCCATCATCTGCTTACGCGCGCCTTCGTAAGCGAAGGATTCAGCTGTCTGCCGCGCTTGCGACGCGCGTTCCAACCAGTAAGCGGTATCGTTGAGATCGGACATGTATAGCCCTAGGTTCAGGTGCCAACCGGAATTGCTTGGGATCAATTCCGCGGTTGTGAGGAAACAACATATGAGACCGGGCAAGGGAAAGCCGTTCATTTGGCGTAATCCGAAGGTAAGAAGGATACGCCACAGGATGGAGGGTTAATTCCGCCACCTCTTGAACTTCGTGCTGCGAAGGCAAGCACCACACAACGCTTTGTCGAAGCCGGCCCGGAACTCGACGACAATAAAGAGCGGTTCGACGAACCACGAATAGTAAAGAGGCGGCTCCCGCTCGTTCCAATGAGGAACCGCCCCCTGCGAGGATCGGTCGCAGCCAACCTCGCCACCCTGCTGTTGGGTGCAGTAATCAACGATCCTGGCTAAGCCCGGTTCCCGACAAACGTCGGGTCACCTCTAACCTAGAACCATCGCCGAATATCGCGAGCCGAGTCCGGTTATCGATTCACATAGCGCCGGAGAATGTCGCCGGCGGGTATGAGTACGACACCGCCGTAGCGCGCTTTTCCTTGACGCTTTTTTTTGCGGGCTGTGAAGCGCTTCACACCTCTGCTCTCGCTTTCCGCCGCAGGATCAGTGTCGATCTCTGCAACGGAGGGCATCATGGATTGCGATGCAACGTGTTTGGTGACAGGCGCGAGCCGGCTGTTCGATCTGATCGGCCTCCTTATCCTCGTCGCCATTGCGCTTTATGCGATGCGCAGTTCGACTGCGGTCGTGTTCAACCGCGTGTTCGGGACATTTACGGTCCGGCCGATCGAAGCCGTCGCTGTATCAGAAATACCTCGCGGTGCATATTCAGGGAGCGGAATCAAGGAGCGCGCTTCAATGAAAACCCATCATGGAGCGTGAAGCCGATGTCAGGCCGGAAGCTCGAATTCACGCATTTCTGCGCCCGCATCGAACGCGGCTGCGCGCGCATGAATAGCGGCCTCGCCGCTGTCGCCGTTGTCCTCGCCGCCACGACCCTCTTTCTGAGCGCGCTACGCATTTCAGACGAGATCATCCACGACGAACAGCTCGGCAAGCTCCCGTTTATCGAGATGTCGACCGATGGACCCGACAACGGCATCTGGTGGTCGACCGATTAGGTACGCACCGAGCCCCTTCACAGAGAAGGGCGGTGATCATCTCTTTTGGCTAGCGCTCTAGCACTAAAGGATAGGGACGGCGACGCCGGGGCCTTTTCTGGGATACTCACACCGATCTTTGACGTATCGTACCCCTAGACCTGATCCCGCTAGCGGCGAGCCGCGCTCCGGTCTGGAACCAGCCTCTCCTGCCGGTCAGCAAAATGAACGACGCAAGCGGAGATGGGAGGACGAAAATGGACATGGGTGTCCAAGAGGTCGGTTCCGATGCAACGCTTGTTGTATTACGCGGAAGGCTCGACCGCGAAGCTGCTACCGCGATCGAACCAAAATTCAACGACTTGGCGCGTTCCCAAAAACCTCTGATCGTCGATCTTTCCGGCGTCAACTACATCGCGTCCATGGGGATGCGTCTGTTCTTGCTGATCGGGAAAAACATCGCCGCGCACGGCGGAAAGATGGCCCTCATGGCGCCGTCGCCGATTGTTGCTGGGGTCCTCGAGACCGCGGGAATACACACGGCAATTCCCGTGCGGGCTACATTGGATGACGCGCTCGCGGCTTTCGCTCGCCCCTAAGCAAGCCCCACAGCATCGGGATAGTTAGACAAATAAAATTACCGTTTCGCATTCCAAGCGCCAGAGCCTACCGGCTGCGGGCAGCGGTGGCTGCATGCCCCTTCCCTCTTCAGCGCGCGACTGCTAAGTGACCCGTCCCCAAGCCGACGCACTTCGTGC
The DNA here is from genome assembly GCA_035573175.1 of Allostellaceae bacterium. GTDB lineage: Bacteria > Pseudomonadota > Alphaproteobacteria > ATCC43930 > CGMCC-115725 > CAIKMD01. The sequence goes on along the minus strand of DATMZZ010000212.1, from coordinate 13,754 downwards.
TTTGGCTGGCCGGTTATCTAGAGAAGTTCAAGGTCATGGCGCGCAAAAAGCAAAAGCAGAAAAAGAAAAAGAGCGCCGCCTCCCGGGCAAAGCGCGCCTCGCCGGCGAAGCGGGCCTCGCCGGCCAAGCGCGCCTCGCCGGCGCGCTTCTACCGCAGCATCGGCGACAAGGGCTGGAACAACAGCGACTACTTCACCTACTCGTCGAGCTCGCCGGCCTTTCGCCGCTGGCTGCTTGCCGAGCTTGGCGACCGGCCGCGCGAGATCCTGTCGGTCGGCTGCGGCAATGGCGAGCTGGAGAGCTACCTAATCGACGAGGGCCATCGCTTGACCGGCCTCGATCCCGCGCATCCCATGCTGAAGCGCGCGGCGCGCAACGGTCTCAAGCGCGGTGTCGGCGGCGATGCGCGTGCTTTACCCTTTGCCGAGGCGAGCTTCGACATCGTCATCTTTCCTGAGTCGATCGGCCATGTGCCGCTGCCCGAAGTCTTCGCCGAGGCCAGGCGCGTCTTGAAGAAACGCGGCGCGCTGATCGTCACCACCTATGCCTCGCATGTCGGCGTGCATTCGCATTACCGTAAATACCGCTTCGCCGATCTCGCCCGCGCCGCCGAAGCGGCCGGTCTCGCCGTCGAGGCGCAGCGCTACTTGGCGGCAAAACGCAATTCGATCGACGATGCGCCGAGCGATGCGAAAGCAACGCTGCTCTATTTCCTGGCCGGCGCCGAGGCAACGAAAGCCGCCTCCGCAAAAACCCCGAGAGCACGGTTAGGAAAAGCTTAAATTTCGCCCTAGTTTAGCCTAAAGCCGAATCGATACTGCTGGCCGAGATTGGCTGAGCCGCGTTAGCCTCCGGGACAAGAACCGAGAGGGCGCGCGGTACGAGCGCCCGTTTCGAGCGGTAGATATGTCAAGCCTTGGGAATGTTTTGCGCAACGCGCCGCGGCACGTTGCGCTTGGCGGCGTCATCGGCGCGGTGATGGCTTTCATCCCCGCCGTGGCTGATCAGCACGCCTACGCCGTCGCCACCGTTACGGCGACGGTCCATGCGCCGGTCACGATCCATGGCGCGGGCGGTCTCGACCGTCCGACGGTGCGCGCTTCGACGCCGCGCGCGTATTCGCTGCGCCTCATCCACGACGAAGGCGAAACGGCGTCCGGACTGCGCACGATCTTCATAGACTTCGAATAGCCCACCTGCTGCGCTACTGCTCGCGGCGATGCGCCGTGATGCCGAGCCCGGTCTTGATCGCGCCAGGCGCGACATCGAAGGCTTGCGGCAGAACGAAATCATAGGACGCTGCGCGGCCCGCGCTCCGATCGATCGCCACCGAATAGTGGCCGGGCACCAGCTTCGAGAAATAGAAATAGCCGTCATAGGCCGAGGTCGTTTCCTGCACGACCTTGCCGTTCGCATCGAGCAATTGGATCTTGATGCCAGGAAGCGGATGCGGCTCGCTCTGATCGCCAAGCTGTAGCGCGCCTTCGGCTTCTGCCGTTTCGACCACCGCCAGATCGATGTTCTCCATATGGCCGGGACGCGGCACGAAGGACGTGCCGCCGACCGGCTTCATGTAAGGATCGGTCAGGCTCGCCTCGTTCACCGAGATATTGGTGCGGCGATACGGATCGATACCGGTGCGCACGATATCGCCGTCGACATTCTCTGCGAGGAAATCGCGGCGATGCCCGATATCCAGCGATGCCTTGGGCAAAAGCTCGTCGCCGGTATCGTAGACACCGTTGAGGTTGCGATCGAGGAAGACGCGCGCGGCGAGCGAGCCGCGATCGGCGATCGGTTTCGAGCTGGTCAGCAGATGACCATTCGGCGTGCCGGCGAAGGAAACCGAGAGCGTCAGACCGAAGGTCAGGCTGCCATCGGTGGCGATGCGGCCACCGGCGCCGAGCAGGAAGCTGCCGAAATCACGCGAGGCGGACACGCCGAAGCCGGTGATGCTCTGGCCGACCAGCGTCTGATCAAGGGTCGCGCGAAAGAGCATCTCGGGCGAGGTACGATATTCGGCCGTGCCGTTGAAGCTTTGGAGCTGGAAGGACTCCTGCGGCGCGTATTGGAGCTGGCCGCGCATCGTCACCTTGCCAAGCAGCAGATTGCCGGTCGCGAGGCCTTGCAGCGTGTTCGACGTCACGCCCGTGTTCTGATTCTGGGCGAAGTTGACGCTGTTGCTGAGATAGGTGCGGCCGAAGCGCAGGAAGAGCGAATGCAGTACCGAGGTCTCGACGCGCCCGCTCTGGAAACGGTCGCGTACGCCCTCGACCGCGAAATTCACTGGATCGGCCATGAAGGGCAGCGGCCCGAAATCGCCGTCGAGATGGATGCGCGCGCGCTCGACCAGCGCGTCGGGGCCGAAATCGATCGCCTCGCTCTCGAATTTGTTGAGACGAAGATATTCGCCCGTGAGCCCGTAATCGCCGATCGTCGTCTGCGCGACGCTATCGAAGGCGGTGCCGCCCGAATCCTCCAGCGTCGCCTGCTCGGTGAAGAAGATGCCGAACTGATTGGTGCGCAAGATCGCCGAACCGTAATTATGCGCATCCGGCGGGACCGGAACCGTCGCATTGTTCGGCGGCGCGCGCACGAAACTGCCGCCGATCGACCAATCCTGGTTGATGCCATAGAGATATTCGGCGCTGCCGACCGGGCCGGAGCGCGGCTCGTTGGTGAAGCCGAAGAGCTGCGAATTGTTTTGATTGATGTTGAAGAGCGTCTGGTTGGCGTCGCTGAGCGAGAAGCGCCAATAGGATTCGCCTGGCCCGGCAACGCCCGGACCGACATAGAGCCGCTTCACATCTTCGCGCCGCTGGCCCTGCGGTCCGTAAAGCTCGACGCGCAGGATGTTGGTGCCGATCAGCAGCGGCACGTTGATGAAGCGATACTGACCCTGTGCCGGGATCACCTGGTAATCGAGCAGCGTGTCGTTGCGGTAAAGCTCGGCTTCCCAGCCCGGCAACGCATCGCCCTGGATGACGGTGGTGTCGGAGCCGCTCGGCAGATCGAGTGGAAAACTCGAGGCGATGGCGCCGCGCTCCAACCGGCCGTTGGTGATGTTCTGAAAAGCCGGCGTCGTGATGTCGCCGACCGCGAATTGCTTCATCGACGGCAGGCCAAAGACGCCGCCGGCGCTGTCGGCGCGCGACAGGTTGAAGCGGACATCCGGCGGCGAATTGACCTCGGCGCCGCTGACGAACAGCCGTCCGGTCATATAGAGAAGATCGCCGCTCGCCAGCGCCGAATAATATTGCTGCGAGGGCTGCGAGCGATCGACTTGCGAGGAAAGCTGCAGATCGCCTTGCGGAATGCTCCAGAGCCGATACGGGCTCGGCCGCTGCGGGAAGTCGGGATAGACGAATTGAGCATGCAGCCGCTTATGCGCTTCCTCGCGCGCGAGGCGCTCCGCAATCGGCAATGGTTCTGTTGATTCGACGGTGACGCGCAAAAGATTGAGCTTTACCCCGATCGTCACCGGCCAGATCTTCTCGAACAGCCGGCTGTCGAGATAGATGTCGTCGCCCATAATGAAAAAGCTGCCCGCGGGCAGCGCTTCCTCGTCGCTGCCATGGCGCAGGACGCCCTTGGCGACATCGACCGACCACTCGATCTGCTTGGCGCCGACTTTGCCCGAAACTTGCTTGCGATCGAGATGGAGCTCGGCGCCGAGCTCCATCGCCTCGGCAAATTGCGCGACCGGCAAATACGTGATGCTGTCGCCGAACTGGGCGACGAAACTGTCGGCGACAATGTATTTGCCGAGGCGGATCTCGACGATCAAATCCTCGGTCTTCGGCGCGGCCGCGGCCGGGCTCGCGCTCGGCTTATCGGCCGCGAGCGCGGCAAAGGCGGCGACCACAAGGATCGCTGCGGCAAGAAGATACGCGGCCAGGCGCGGCATCGCCTGCCCTCACCCTGCTCTGCCGATGGGTTAGCTGATGGGCTGCTTGGTTTCCGCGAGCGTTCCGCCGCCGGCCTCGGGCGGGGCGCGATAGATCAGATGGAGCTGGCCGCCGGCGCGGCGCTGCTCAGGCGTCAGGGTCACGCCGATCGTCGTGCTGCGCTGATTGTTCGGCAGCAGCACCGAGACGCCATCGACTTCCTGCAATTGCACGGCCTTACCGCTCGGCGGCTGGTATTCGACGGCAAGGTCGCCATAGAGGCTTTCCGTGCCGCTGCGGCCGATCGTGGCCGTGATGTCGTAGCCACTGCCTGAGGGCTTCATTGCCATCGCCAGCGTCGCGCTCGCGCTGAGCTGGCCCTGGCGCACGATCACCGGGATCGACACGCCATAGACGAAAGCGAGCTGCACGCCGACATTCTTGACCTCGCCGCCGCCCTTGGCCGTCGGCGCCGGGATTTGACGCGGCTCGGCGGTAAAGGCGAGATGCGAGCGATATTCGCCGGCCGGCAAATTGTCGGGCTTGCGCAGCATCAGCCGCACGGTCTGCTGCTCGCCGGGCTCCAAGGTGATCTGGCGCGGCGAATAGCGGATCATATCGTCGGCGAAATGCTCGCCCGGGCCAGGCGTCTGGATTTCGCTGTACTGGCCATTGGGAAGCTGATGAAGCTGCTTCCAGGAGATGCGATAGGTCTCGGTCGCATCGCCGCTATTGACGAGGGTCAGCGTCGCGGCGCGATCCTGCTCCTCGAAAACAATACGCTGCGGCACCAGCAGAAGATCGGCGCGCGCCGGCGATGGGAGACCGATAACCGCCGCGGCCAAAGCGAGTGTCGAAAGAACCAGGCCTTTTCCCACGAGGTGCTTCATGTGCTTTCAGGCGTTCAGACGCCTGCTCCTTGTTGTTAAGTCTCCAGGCGTTACATGGCGCTGCGTTCACCCCGCCGCGGCGCCATGTCGATGGCATTGATCAGTACGCAACCGTCACGGTGACCGTATCCGCGTAGGCACCGGCCGCCTGATTGGCCGCGACCGCGAGGCTGCCATAGACAGCGATCGTCGCGGCGCCATTGGTCAGATGGGTCGGAGCGTTGTTCTGCAGGGTGAGCGCCATGGTGTGGCCGGCGCCGTCGCTCAAATTGGCCGAAGTCGCGGCGACATTCGTCGTGAAGCTGCGATTGCCCGAGCCGCCGACGGTAAAGGACGCGGCCGAGACCGTCCCGCTGCCGAGCGAGGCGCAATTGCCCGTGATGGTCTGAACGTCGGCCGCGCTCACGGCCACCGTGCAGCCTGCCTTGTCCGACGTGAAGTCGCCGAAGGAAAGATCCGAAGTCTTGGTCAGGGTGATCGGGGCCACGACGTTGGCGGTCACATTCGCCGTCGCCGAAGCCGAATTGTTGCTGGTGCCGGTGCCCGCCGCTTGGCTCAGCCCCGCAGCCAACAACACCGAACTGAATGCAACGATTGCCGAGATACGCATAGTTTGATCCCCTCAGGTTCGAAAAAAGTATTTGTCGTGCAGACAAATATCCTTTCGCACCTGCGGAATAAACTTAGGGTTAACGCTGTTAGTACTATTACGGACCCCAAAAGAATTCGCACTAAGAATTGCTTAAAAACCCGTTCATCAATACTTCAATCAGATCTAGTTTAATTCATTTGAACTAGATATATCCGATGATAAACCCATCCGCTTTCCCGGTTTTGGATGCACGTATAGGTCGAAAAACTAATTTTCATAGAAATTTTATCTACAGTGCAGCGCACAATAGGTCATAGTAATTGCCACTAAATCTAGTATTTACAATGAAACGGTGTGGCGCGAGCGTCACCGTGGAGAGACGCGATGGTCTCGCCACAATCTCGCCTCAATCGGATCGATGAAATTTAGTCGCCGCGATCCCAATTGGGTTTGTTCTTTTCGGTGACGTTGCCACGCGCAAAGAACTCGTCGTAGCGGCCTTCTCCCGACTCTTGGCCGCCGCCGACATACTGGAATTCCCAGTAATTGTCGTCGAGATCGCGGAAATAGAAAGAATAGCCCCCGTGATGGTCGGTGATCCGCGAAATCTGATGGATGCCGTATTTATCCTTGAGCTCATGCGCGAGCTGCAGCGCGCGATCCACCTCCGCGCGCGACGCGAGATCGAGGCCCCAATGATGCTGGCGATCGACCGGCTTCACATGCTCGCCGACCTCGAGGCAGACGATGGCGAGATAACCGCCCTTGCGCAGCAAGATGCCGCGCTCGGTGTGCTGCACGGCATCGAGGCCGAGGAATTCCTCATAGAAGCGCCGCGACGCCGCGAGGTTTTTGCAGGTGATCGTGCCATGCGACAGCATCACCGGCTTGTTGAGCGGCTCGACCTTTTCTTTCAGCGAGGCATCGGGCCCAGTCTTAGCCATGGGGCGGTCTCCTTCCCGCCTCCGATTTTACGGCGCGCTTGGCTGCTGCGCCATGGCGGGCGCAGCAGCCGGCGCGAAGCACGCCGCGGCGATGCCGCGGCCGTCGGTCATTTGGTGAACTCGTTGTCGATGATCGCGGCGTAATTGGGCAGCTTGTCTTTCTCGGTCATGAAGCCGGCGGCGATATTGAGGAGATCGGCGTTCTCGAGCGATTTCGGCGTCGTGATCGGCGGCGTCGGCGTCATCGCCCTAAGCGCCTCGTAAGAGGCTTCGACGACTTTGTCGTCGAGCTTGAAGTTCTTCTTGATGATCGCGAGCGTTTCCGCCTTGTGGTCGTGAACGAATTTCGCGGCCTCGACGATGCCATGCACCATCTTCTGGCAGATCGAGCGATGCTCGGGGCAGAAAGAGGCTCGTGTCAGCAGCAAGGCCGAGGAGACGGGTGAATATTCCTTCGGCTCGCCCTTGGCTGAATCCGAGACCAGCACGCCCGTGCCTTCGATCAGCGCTTGTTGACTGAAAGGCGGGCCCGAGACGAAGCCATCGATCGCCTTGCGCGAGAAGGCTCCCATGAATTCCGGCGGCTGCATCGGCGTCGTCGTGACATCGTCGCGCGGCACGCCGGCGATCTTCTGCACGGCCTTGAGCACGATATCGGGTATTGCCCCTGCGCCGCCGGTAGCAATGGTCTTGCCCTTGAGGATCTTGCCGCGCTCGGAGAGCGGCGCGTTGGGATTGAAATGCGCCGCCTCGGCGACCTCTTTGCGGATCACGATGTATTCATCGGATTCAGAGATCGACGTAGCGAGCGCGGTGAGCTTCTGGCCGCGCGCATTGGCACGGGTGATCGAAGGACCGGACGACATCGAGAAATCGACCGAGCCCGCGATCACCGCGTTCATCGAGCCGATGCCCTGGATGTGCTGGACCTTCACATTGAGGCCCTGCTTCTTCCAGAAGCCTTCTTCCTCCGCGACATAGCGCGTGAGGAAACCGAGATTGATCGCCGGCACGGCGAGCGTGGTGTTCTCTTCCGCCGCGATGCCGGGCCGCGCCAGCGCCGCGGCACCGACAAGACCGAGCGCAATAATGGTGAGCGATTTCATGAACCGAACCTCCCTGCTGACAAACAAACCGAGCACGTTTTCGTGCTTCGCGAGGGCGATCTTAGCGCAAAGCCGCCCTCAAACGCGACAACAGCAGCAATTGCCAGGCGCAGAGCGCCGCCAGGAAATAAAGAGCCGCGGCAAACCCACCGGTCGCATCGTAGAGCGTGCCGATGGTCAGCGGACCGAGCACGCCGCCGATCTCGCCGGCGGTGAAATACATGCCCGCGGCCGCGCCCATGCGCGTCGCATCGACCTCGCGCAGCTCCATCATCACCAGCACGACAACGACCGAGAGCGTGCCGCGTGCGAGGCCCTGGAAGATAAGGCCGATGATCAGCGTGCTGCCACCCCATTCGATGCAGAGCGGCGCAAGCAATTGCGCGAGGAACAGCGCGGCAAGAATCTTCATCCGCCGCTCCGGGATGGCGAGGCGCGGAAAGATCAGTGCGCCGATCATGCCGATGACGACGGGAATGCTGGCCCAGAGTCCGGCACTGGTCGGATCCATCCCGCCGAAGCGCAAAATCTCCGGCAGCCAATTGTTGAGCGCATGGCCGAAGAAGAACGTGCCGACCGCGAGATAGAGTACCGTGCGCATCGCCGGCGAACGCAGCAGATCGAGATATTGCGCCGAGGACGCGGCCGGCTTCTCGGCGCGGCGCTGGCGCTCTTGTGCACGGCTCGCCTCATGGCTGCTGATCGCGAACCAGCCAAGCGCCGCGGCGAGCGCGACGAAGCCATAACCGATCAGCACCAGCCGCCAATCGTCGCCGGCGAGCGCGAGGCCGATGCTCGAGGTCAGCGATAGCGCGCCGATCGTGCCGAGCGACTGGCCCATATTGTAGATGCCCATGGCAAGACCGCGTTCGTGTCCGGTGAACCAGTCGCGGATCACCGTCGGCGCGCCGACGGAGACCAGCGGCCCACCGATCCCGAAGGCGCCGACCGCGAGCAGCATGGTGATGTAGTTGGTGGCGACGCCGCGCAGGATGCCCGAGATGGCGACGACCAGCGCGCCGAGCGCCAGGCCGCGACGCGGCCCGATGCGATCGAGCAGCGCGCCGCACGGGATCGCCGCGCCGATATAAACGAGCTGCCACGCGCCGAGGATCGAGCCCATCTGGGTATGACTGAGATCGAGCTCGGCGGTGATGCGCGAGACTAGCGGCGCGATCGCCGCCGCCGTCGAGCCGAAGCAGAAATAGACTATCCACACCCCGGCCAGCATGGCCCAACGATGCGGATGTAACGTGGTGTCTTCCCCCATGCTGGTGCGACTAATGGAACGATCGGACGTGTGCAAGAGTGCTGCAATCGCACCCTGCGTCCTTCGACAAGCTCAGGATGAGGTGGATCGTATCGGGCATCTGCCGATGGGAGATGCCCGATTCATTTTCTCCTCATCCTGAGCTTGTCGAAGGACTCGTGGCGGTGCTGCAACAAAAAAGGCGCCGAGAAAACCCCGGCGCCTTTTCTTGAAGTAACAGCGAAAGGCCTTACCCCAGCGGGCCGAGCAGCGTCTCGCCGTCGAACGTGTCGCTCTGCCCGTTGACCGTTTCCGGCCAGTTGCTGTTGTCGATCTTCGGGCGCTCGGCCGAGCCGCGCACCCGCGCGTCCCAGCCGACCTGCTCCATGTAGTAATAGAGCTGGATCGTGTGACCATCCGGGTCGACCGCGAAAGCGGTGTAATCCATGCCGGGGAAGAGTTCGGGCGGCAGGTATTTGATGGTGGCGCCGTTCGCCTTGAGGAAGTCGACCGCGTCGCGCAGCTGCTTGTAGTCGCCGACCTGATTGCCGAAGCTCATGCAGCTCGTATGCGGCGAGAGACCGAGCTTGGCGCGCAGCGCTTTGGGATAAAGCGCGATCGAGTGATGCTCGGTGTTGCAGCGCAGAAACACGCAGCGATGGCCGTCATAGACGACCTCCTCGGTCACACGCAGGCCGAGGATGTTCGTATAGAAAGCGAGGCATTTATCGACATCGTCGACGAAGAGCCGCACCGGCCCGATCTTGATGACCTTGAACGGCCGCGGCAGCAGCACGCCGCCGACATCGTATTTGAACGGCAGGTTCTCGGTGTTGCGCATGCCTGAGGTCAGATCCATGCCCTCAGCCTTGAACATCTCGATCTCTTGATACTCGCTGATCTGCGGCAGGTCGGGCTTCTCGTGGAAGCCGCGCTTGCGCACCGCCGGCGGCTTCGATTGCAGATTCCAGCCGATCTGCTCGATGCCGTAGTAGATCTCGTTGGTGTGGCCCTCCGGATCGGACGGATAGGAATGCCAGTTCGAGCCCGGCACGTCGCGCCCAACGCGGCCCGGGTTGATGCCGATCGATTTGAAATAGTCGATGCCATCGCCGACTTCGCGCAACGTCCCGACCTGCCAGGTGATCTGGTTGGTCGTGACTTCGGCATTGGTCACATGGCCACCGGCGCTGCCACGGCCCATGCGATCGAGCGCGGCTTTCGGGAACAGCACGAAGGAATGATGGTCGGTGCCGTGGGTCGTGAAATAGCCAACGGCTGATATGCCTTCGAATAGCTTGGCACCATCCGGCCGCACACGCGCGAAATCGAGCGTATCGGTGATCCGGAAGCCAAGCAGGTCGTGATAGAAATGCATGGCCTCGTCCATCTTGTAGACGTTGTAGCCAAAGTGGCCGAGGCGCCGGATCTTGAACGGCCGGTCGAGCAACACGCCGCCGACGTTGTACTTGCTCCCGATTTTGCTGGTGCCATCCATGGTGCATCCTCCGCGAGAAGCCGGTTAGCGCGTGTTTCACGCGCCAAGGTTGTTCTGGCGGGATGATCGCCGAGCGCCCCAAAGCTGTCAACGACGCCTCCGGCAACGGAAAATGGCAGGCGATACGATTGGGCGAATAAAGCCACCAATCGCATGCTAGAAAGAATAAATCCTTCGTAGGGGTCATCGGTCGGCTATGCCGGCGGGATCAATCAAAGCCATCATTGCGGCGCTGCTCGTCGCGCTCGGCCTCGGCGCGCCGACGCCACCGGAGCGCCTCGGCCTGCCGGCGCTAATGCTGTGGAGCTGGGACCGCGCCGACGACCTCCGCTTCATCGATCCGGCCGATACCGGTGTCGCCTATCTTGCGGGCTCGATCTACGTCGGCGCGGAAGGCGTTGGGGCGGTGCCTCGACGTAATCCACTGCTGCTGCCGCCCGGCACGGCGACACTCGCCGTCATCCATGTCGCGCTCGATCGCGCCCAGCCGCCGGCGCTCGACGACGCCGCGCGCGACCGGTTGGTTGCGGCCATCCTCGAATTGCGGCCGGAAAACGCCGCCGCGCTGCAGATCGATTTTGAGGTCGCGCAATCGCAACAAGCCTTCCTCGCCGCGACGATCCGGGCGCTGCGTCAGAAGCTGCCCGAGACGCAGCTCTCGATGACTGCGCTGTCGTCCTGGTGCCTCAACGAAAGCTGGCTCGACGCACTGCCCGTCGATGAGGTGGTGCCGATGCTCTTCCGTCTCGGCCCCGATCGCCTGCGCATCGCTGCGCATTTCAGCGCCGGCGGCGATTTCCGCGATGCACGCTGCCGCGGCAGCTTCGGCATCGCCACCGATGAGACACGGCGCGCCGGCTTCGACGCGCCAAGCCTCGCCGGCCGCCGCGTCTATGTCTTTGCGCCCAAGCGCTGGACCGCCGCTACCTACGCCACCATCCGCCAAGAGATCGCCCAATGATCCGCGCTGTCTTGTTTGCCTTCGCTTTGTTAGTCGCTGCTATCGATGCCTTGCCGCCGGCGCATGCTTCGGGTCCGTTCCTGCCTGCCGTGCGTTTCTACAGTTATTCGGGCGTCGATGCGGATAGCGACACGGCCTATTTCAAAGGCCGGCTCGGCATAATCCGTCCGACCTTCGGCGAGAATCGGCTCTACGCCGCCTACCGCATCCTGCTCGGCCATTCCTTCACGGACGATCAGGCACGGCAACTCCTGGCGTCATGCTGCGATATCCGCCCGCCCGCCGTCGCCTACGACATGCAAAAAGGCTGGCTCGAGATCCGTGCGACCGTCACGCCCGATAAGCCGAAACCCAATCTTGATCCCTATCGTCCGACCAAGAATTATTGGGACCTTCTCAACTGCTACCCGTCGGCTTTCGACACGGCCGCGGCGACGCTGAAAGCGCGCATCGCCGCTTACGGCGCCAAGGATCGCTCGGTGATCGAATGGGTCAAAGGGCAGGATGAGGTCTTCGCCAATTGCTCGCAGGCCGATCTGTCGCTGCCCGCTGCCGATCTGCCCGACGCGCCGGACTGGCTGAAAGCCGACCGTGCCTATCAGATCGCGGCGGCTTATTTCTATCACTGGGATTATGCCGCGGCGCGGCAGCGTTTCGCCGCCATCGCCAAGGATGCGTCCTCGCCTTGGGCGCCGATCGCGCCTTATCTGATGGCGCGCGCCTCGGTTCGTCTCGCGAGTGCCGCGAAGACGGCAAGCGCGATCGCTCAGGCGGAGCAAGACATCGCAACGGTTAAGCCCGACGACAAAGCCGGCGTCGGCGCCAACGATATCGTGAAGCTCTCCTCGGCCCTTGCCTTCCTCCAGCCCGACCAGATCAAGACGCTCGAGCAAGCGCTGCTCGCGCCGAGCCTGCCCGACGATCTCGCAGCCAAGCTGCATGATTTCCTGCTCCTCGCCGACGCCAAGGACGCGCCGTCGACCGATCTCGGCGATTGGATCGACGTGATGCAGGCGGCGAGCAGCGATCCCGACAATATCGCCGCGGCGAAGAAGGATGCGCTCGAGCATTGGCAGCAGACGCCGACCCTGCCCTGGCTGATTGCCGCCCTTACCTATCTCGGCCCGAAAGACACCGATACCGCCGCCGCCATCGAGCAATCGCGCAAGCTCGATCCGGCCTCGCCCGGCTATCTCGATGCGGCCTGGCAGCGCATCCGTCTGATCATCGGCCAGGGCCAGAGCGATGCCGCCCGCGTCGAGCTCGATAAAATCCTCGCCGATAAAAGCCTGACCATCGGCACGCGCAATCTCTTCCTCATCGAGCGCGCTCGCGTCGCGCGCAATTGGGACGAGCTCGCGCGTTTCCTGCCGCGCCGCGCCGAGTTCCTCGGCCCCTATTTCAGCAATCCGGATTCGGCCATCAACGACTACGTCACGCTGCCGATGAAGAGCATCACGAAAGGATACGCCTCGATGCTTGGCTGGCGCAGCGAGCTCATGCGCGATCCGCGCTATTTCGACACCGACGGTGCGATGATCCTCGACACCGATGCGCCGGTCGCGGTACAGGCGAAGCTCGCCGCCAGTACCGCGTTGCCCGAGAATATGCGCCGCGACCTCGCCCTCGCCGTTTTTACCCGCGCCGTGATTCTCGGCCGCGACGACACCGCCAGATCGATGGTCGAGATTCTGGCCAAGGTTTTTCCGCAATATGAGAGCGATTGGCAGCGCTACCGCGATGCGTCGGCCGGCGACGAGTTCAAATTTGCCGCAGCGCTGCTCTTGCTCCGTTTCCCCGCAGCCGAGCCTTGGGTCGAGGACAATCTCGGCTACACCTATAAGCGCGACGTGATCGGCTCCTATGCGCAGCGCTGGTGGTCGCCGCAAAGCCTCAAGACGGATAGCGAGATCGCCGCCGCCTATTTCAGCGGCCCGTGCTCGGATTCCTGTTCGGCGCCCGGCTGGCTCGGCCCGCCCGCTTTCGTCTCGGAGAGCGATCGCCGCGCGGCCGAGGATGAATTCGCGCGTATCAAGCAACAGGCGCCGTCGGCGGCGGATTATCTCGGCGGCATCGTGCTCGATTGGGCGAAGGCGCATGGCGACGATCCGCGCGTGCCCGAAGCACTGCATCTCGTCGTCCGGCTGACGCAATATGGCGACGCCGGCAATAACGGCATCTCGCGCCGCGCCTACACTCAGCTGCGCGCTTCCTATCCGAAGAGCCCCTGGACCAAGCAGACGCCCTTCTGGTTCGGCAAATAACGCCGCGCAAAGAAAACGGCGCGATGGGTTTCCCCACCGCGCCGTTTGCCGAGAGCTTGCTTACTTCGCCGAGGCGGTCTGCGGCGCGCCGTAATTCGTCGCGAGATAATCGACGACGCTCGTCACCTGATCGCCCGAAACCGGCGAGCCGAAATAGACCATGCGATTGACGATGGTCTGCCACTCGGCCTTGGTCCGCTTCGCCGCGACGACGCGATCGAGGCCGTGGCAAAGTGCGCAGCCGCCTTCGACCAGCGACTTGGCCCCACCATCGGCCAGCGTCACTTGCGCCGGCTGCTGGCCCGGGAACGGCACGCCTGGCCCGTAGCTCGCCACCATGTATTTGACCGCGGTGTCGATCTC
>DATMZZ010000211.1:0-2512 GCA_035573175.1 Allostellaceae bacterium | reverse complement strand
AGCGCGAGAACATGAAGGAGTAGCGGGAGTCGGTCGAGAGCGTCTTCAACCGTGCGATAAGGCGGGTATAGGCCGGCATTGGCTCGGGCCGCACCAGCTTGCCTTGCGCCTCGGTCACATAAGCGACGACGTCGTTGATCGTATAGGGCGTCGGCGTGTCGACCGTAACGCTGTATTCGGTCTTACCTTTGAGGAAGATCTGCTTCGCGGCGACGATCGCCTCGGCGAGGATGGTCGCCTGCGCCGAGCGGAACTCGTCTTCGCCAATGAAGACTTCGCACAGCTCGTCGAAATTGAAGAGCCAATAGGGCAGGTCGAGCGTCACCGCCGGATCGAGCACCAGCGCTTCTTCGCCGAAAGCCCGCGCATATTCGTTATGCGGATCGAGCAGCAGCATGCGCGCATGCGGGTTCTCGCGCAGCAGCGATTTGAGGATCACGGTGACGGCGCAAGATTTGCCCGAGCCGGTGGTGCCGAGCACGGCGAAATGCTTGCCGAGGAGATCGTCGGTCTTGATGAAAGCGGGCAGCGACCGGTCGTGATGCAACGCGCCGATGCGTGCGCTCGAGATCGCCGGGCAGGCGTAGATCTGCTGCAGATTTTCTTGCGTCGCCAGCGCGACCAAATTGCCGAGGCGCGGGAAAAAGGAGACGCCGCGCTGGAACGCGCCAGGCTGGTGTTTTTGCGATTCGAGGACTTCGCCAAGCAGCTCGAGCTCGGCGATCTTCAGCTCCTCCTCCGAGCTCATCGCGGAGGGGATCGGAATGGTGATCGCGCGCACCATCGCAAACGCCATCGAATGCGGCGTGGGCATGCGCACGATCGTGCCGACGTCGATCTCGGCAGGCTGATCACCCGCATCCTCGAGCAGGCAAATGAGCTGCGATCCGGAGACCGAGACGACGCGCCCGATCCTTTGGTTATCCTGTTGCATGGTCTTCACCCAAGGGAAAGCCGGTTCGTATGGTTTGTTCGAGCGCTTGGATCGCCTGATGCACCGGCGAGCGCGGCACCGTCGGCTCGTCGATGTCGGCGGGGGGCTGCGCGCCGATCATGTGCAGGCGGCTCAGCGGAAATTCGACGACCGCCCTGGTGCCCTGGCCGAGCTCGCTCTCGAGGCGGAAGGTGCCGCCATGCAGCTCGACGAGGCCGCGCGTCAGCGGCAGACCGAGGCCGGTGCCCTCATAGCGGCGGTTGAGGCCGCTTTCCGCCTGAGCGAAAGGCTGCAGCACGCGCATCAGGTCATCGGACCCGATGCCGATGCCGGTATCGCAAACCGTCAGCTCGCAGCAGCGGTTCTCGACGATCCGCCAGCGCACGTCGATCGTGCCGCCCGCAAGCGTGAATTTCACTGCATTCGAGAGCAGATTGATGATGATCTGCTTCATCTTCCGCTCATCGCCGAGGAAGAGGAAATTCGCGCCCTCGGCATCGAAGTTGAGGACGACATCGGCGAGCTTCGCGCGCTCCGAAACGACGCGGATGCAGGCGGTGATCAGCATCTGCGGATCGAGCGGCTCTTCGTTGAGCTCGCCCTTGCCTGCCTCGATGCGGGCGAGATCAAGGATGTCGTTGATGATCGCGAGCAGATGCTGGGCGCTGCCGTTGATGTCGCGCGAATATTCGACGTATTTGTCGGTGCCGACCGGGCCCAGCGTCTCCTCGGCGATGATCTGCGAGAAGCCCATGATCGCGTTGAGCGGTGTCCTGAGCTCGTGGCTCATATTGGCGAGGAATTCCGACTTGGCGCGGTTCGCGGCTTGCGCTGCCAGCATCGCATCGGTCGCCGAATTGGCGGCGAGCTCGGCCGAGACGCGCGAGGCTTTGAGCGCCGTCTCGACGCGCTTGCGGCTCGCGATCGAGCCGAGCTGATCGCAATAGCGCTGCATCAGGCTGCCGGGGCGGCGGCTCGCTGGTTTTTGGAAATGCGATGTCACGGTAAAGAATATCTTACCGTTGCGAACCGGCGCCGCGCGCCGCGATCGATGAAGAGAGGCTTCTCGCCCATAGAGCTTTCCGAACCGAAACCCGATTGTTACGGCCCTATCACTATCGACGAATTGCTAAAAATTACTTGTGGGGACTGATGGTTAACGCCGTGCCAAGGGATGCGCGCCGCGCTAAGATCGTCACGACGCAACGAAAAGAACGGTTCTCAGAGGAGGGGCGCCATGTCCAATCTGCCGATCACGATCGCCAGCGGCTTCTATGATCGTATGCACGGTCTTTATACCGGCGATATCAAGCCGGCCGGCATCGATCTCAATTTCGTCGTGCTCGACGATCCGCGCCAGGTCTTCGACCGCATGGGCGGCGGGCAGGAATTCGATGCATCGGAATTCTCCCTCTCCGAGCACATCACCAAGCTTGCGGCCGGCAACTCGCCCTTCGTCGCCGTGCCGGCGATGATCTCGCGCGTGTTCCGCCATCAATTCATCTTCATCAACACGAAATCCGGCATCAAGAAGCCAAAGGATCTCGAAGGCCGCCGCGTCGGCGTGCCGCTCTATGT
>DATMZZ010000210.1:0-2363 GCA_035573175.1 Allostellaceae bacterium | reverse complement strand
ACGGCGGATGCGCGAGAGAGGATCGACAGTACCGGGAGCGATCCATCCTCGACCATCAGCTCGAAGGCGCGACTGAAAAGGAAATCCCCGACCAGCACCGAGGCCTTGTTGCCCCAGACGGCGTTCGCCGTGGCGAGGCCGCGGCGCAAATCGCTGTCGTCGACGACATCGTCATGCAGCAGGGTCGCGGTGTGGATGAACTCGACCGCGGCGGCGAGGGCGATATGGCGATCGCCGCGATAGCCGCAGAGGCGCGATGTGGCGAGGGTGAGCATCGGCCGCAGCCGCTTGCCGCCGGCCGCGATGATATGGCCGGCGAGCTGCGGGATCAGCAAGACCGGGCTGTGCATGCGCTTGAGGATGAGCGCGTTGACGCGCTTCATATCGTCTTGCAGCAGGGTATTGAGCCGGTCCAGCGAGGCTTTGGGCGCGGAATGATCGTCCCGGGCATGTACCGCTACTGCCACGTCGCCGCCTCTTTCCCTTGCTTGACGGAGCCTTACCTGCAAGCGAGCATAGAACCAACGCTTGAAGGGTCAAGCCCAAGCGCTTGGATTATCGCTCACATCGGTTTGGAAGAACGGGTTTTTGAGAGAACCATGCGGGAGTTGCTACGCACCAACGATACCGTCCGCCTGTCCTGGCTGCAGGCGATGCTTGCCTCTGCCGGCATTGAAGCGGTGATCCTGGATACACATACAAGCATCATCGAAGGCAGCGCCGGCGCGATCCCGCGGCGCCTGATGGTGCATGAGAATGACGAGACGCGTGCTCGCGCCGTGCTGAAAGAGATAGGAGAGGCGGCATGAGCGTGGACGTGCCGGTCAAACTCGCGGATATGGCGGCGACCAGCGATGACACGCTTTTGGGCGGGCGTGTGAAGCTGCGCCAGCCGCGCGATGGTTATCGCGTCGCGATCGATCCGGTGTTGCTGGCGGCTTCGGTGCCGGCGGGCGAGGCCGATCGCGTGCTCGATATCGGTTGCGGCACCGGCGCCGCGGGGCTTTGCCTGGCCGCGCGCGTGCCGGGCTGCCGCGTTGTCGGGCTGGAGCGCGATCCCGATGTCGCGCGGCTCGCGGCGGAGAATATCGTGCGCAACGATTTTGCCGATCGGCTTTCCGTCGTCGAAGGCGATCTGCTGCATCCGCCCGCATTGCTGGCTGTCGGCAGCTTCACGCAGGTGATGGCGAACCCGCCTTTTCTCGAAGCGGCTCGCGCTTCCGCCTCGCCGGTTGCCGCGCGCGCCGTGGCCGCGGTCGAAAGCGAGGCGATGCTTGCCGATTGGATCGATTTCGCGCTGGCGATGCTGCGCGACAAGGGCACGCTGACCTTGATCCATCGCGCCGATCGTCTTGGCGATCTGCTCGCGGCGCTCGGTGGTCGCGCCGGCGGCATCATTGTCTTCCCGCTGTGGCCTGGCGAAGGCAAGCCGGCGAAGCGCATCCTGCTGCAAGCAAAGAAAGGCAACGCGGCGCCGATGACTTTGGCGCAAGGTCTCATTCTTCACCGTGCCGATGGGCGCAACAGCGAAGCCGCCGAAGCGATCCTGCGCCATGGCGCGGCTTTGCCGCTGGTACCGTGATGGCCCGGGTGTCGTAATGGTTGGGAAATTCCTCGAGCGCATCCCGCTGCTGCGCCGCCTCGGTCCGGCGGTGCCGACCGTCGCCGTCATCCGCCTCGAAGGCGTGATCGCCATGCGCGGTACGCGCGCCCTCAATCTGCGGCGTTTTGCAGGCGCGCTGGAGCGCGCCTTTAACACGCGTGGCTTGAAAGCCGTGGCGCTGGCGATCAATTCGCCGGGCGGCTCGCCAGCGCAATCGGCGCTGCTCTATCGCCGTATCCGCCAGCTCGCGGCCGAGCGCGCCGTGCCGGTGATCGCTTTCACCGAGGATGTCGCGGCGTCGGGCGGCTATTGGCTCGCGCTCGCCGCCGACGAGATCTATGCCGAGGACACCTCGCTGGTCGGATCGATCGGCGTCGTTACCGCGGGCTTCGGCTTCGTCGACGCGATGAACCGGCTTGGCATAGAGCGGCGCCTCTTCACCGCGGGCGAGAATAAGTCGCTGCTCGATCCGTTCCTGCCGGAGCGCGAGGGCGATGTTGCGCGGCTGAAGACGCTGCAACGCGATCTGCATGACAGCTTCAAGGATCTGGTGCGCGAGCGGCGCGGCGCGAAGCTCAAAGGCGATGAAGCGCTGCTGTTCAGCGGCGAGGTCTTCGCCGGGCGGCGCGCGCTCGGCTTGGGGCTGATCGACGGCATCGGCGAGCTGCGCGGTGTGCTCCGCGGCATGTTCGGCGAAAACGTGCGGCTGCGCGCGATCGAGCCCGATCGGCGTCGGCGCTTCTCGTTCGCACGGCTGGTG
>DATMZZ010000209.1:0-7936 GCA_035573175.1 Allostellaceae bacterium | reverse complement strand
CGGCGCGCCTTGCGCGATCAGCGTGACGCGCCATTGCTGTGCCGTCGGCTCGAGCAGCGACAGCAGCTGCGGCTGCACTTCGAGCACGACACGCGTGGCGCGCTGCGCCACCACCTCGACGAAGCGCACGAATTGCAGCGTGTCGCCGAAACCCTGCTCGGCATGGATCAGGATTGTCTCACCGTTCAATTCCTCGCCGCGCCACTCCGGCGCGCTGAAGCGTTTCGATGCCGCGACGTTCCAGCGCCAGCGATGGAAGCCTTCGGCAAGCTCGCCCTGCACGAGCAGCGCGAGCCCGTCATTCCAATGCGCGCTTTCATGCGACGGGTCGATGGCGAGGGCGCGTTCATAGCTTTGATGCGCGGCCGACGCGTCGCCCTGCTCCAGCAGCACATTGCCGAGATTGATATGCGCGTCGATCGCATGCGGCTGCAGCGCAATCGCTTCGCGGAAATGCCAGATAGCTCCGTCGAGCTCATCGCGCTGCGCGAGGACACGGCCGAAATTGTTATGCGCGGCGGCATTTGCCGGCTGCAGCGCGAGGACGCGTTGATAGCAGGATGCGGCCTCATCGCTCTCGCCCAGCTCGTTGAGCGCGGCGCCGAGATTGTTGAGCGCGTCGATGTGATTGGGATCGAGTGTCAGCGCCTGGCGATAATGCTCGACCGCCTTCGCATGCTCGTCACGCCCGGCCAGCACATTGCCGAGATTGAACCAGGCGCCGGCATAATCGGGCTTGGCTTCGAGCGCGCGCTCCAGCGCACGCTGCGCTTGGGCGAACTCGCCCTTTTGCAGCAGCGCGATGCCGAGATTGTTGAAACCGGCGGCGAAATCGGGCTTCAGTCCGACCGCGTGGCGATAACAGGCGACCGCTTCTTCGACTTTGCCGAGGGTGCGATAGACCGTGCCGAGATTGTTGTGATAGTTCGGCTCGCTGTCGTTGAGCTCGATGGCACGCTTGATCGACTGCAGCGCCGCCTCGTGCCGACCGAGCTGATGCTCGACAAGGCCAAGCAGGTGGTGCGAGCCCGGATGCTCGGGCGCGACATCGAGCACAGCGCGATAGAGCGTCTCGGCTTCGACGAGCCGGCCCTCCTGCTGCAGGCGGAAGGCGTTGTTGAAGGTTTCGACAAGATCGATCATGGCATGGCTCCGACAGGACGCGGAGTCCTTGGCAAGCGCCGTGCCAGAAAAAGACCGGCCTAGATCAATTGGTTAGAGAGGGTGTGGCGGAACTGGCGGCAGATTCTGCCCGGCCGTTTCCGCCGCCAGGGGCGTTTTAGGAAAGCCCAGCTTTAGGAAGGTTGGGCCATCTTGTGATCGACAGCGCCGAAGATCGACTGGCCCTGCGCATCCATCATCTCGATGCGCACGCGATCGCCCCATTTGAGGAACGGCGTCTTGGCCGCGCCGGTCGAGGTTTCCTCGACCGAGCGCGCTTCGGCGATGGTGGCGAAGCCGCGTTTCAGATCCTGGTTCGACACCGTGCCGCCCCCGACGATGGTGCCGGCGCTCAAAGCCTGCGTCATCGCGCAATAAGAGATCATCACGTCGAAGCCATGCACCGCCTCGCCGGCATCGGGATCGCCGAAGAGCTTGCCATTGATCGAGCAGCGGATCGGCAGATGGAGGCGATTGTCGCGCCAGGCCGGCCCAAGCTCGTCGAGCGTCACGCAGACCGGCGTGAATGCCGAGGCCGGCTTCGAGCGGGTGAAGCCGAATTGTTTGCCGAGCTCGACCGCCTGCACCGCGCGCAGCGACACGTCGTTGACGAGCATCACCAGCTCGATCTTCGAGGCGGCGACCGCAGGCGATGCGCCATAGGGCACGGTGTCGGTGATGACCGCGACCTCGCCTTCGAAATCGATGCCCCAATCCTCGCTGCCGAGCGGCACGTCCTGCGTTGGCGCAAGGAAGCCGTCGGAGCGGCCTTGATAGACCGCCGGCTCCTTCAGGAACCACTCCGGCGCCGGCCGGCCACGCGTCATGCGATAGCGGTGCGATTCATACGCCGTGCCGTCGAGCCATTGGAAAGAGCGCGGCAGCGGCGAATGACAGCGCGCCGCATCGAAGGCCTGCGCGTTGTTGAGGCTGCCAGCCATGAGCTGGCGGTAGCGCTCTTCGAGTTTCGGCTTGTTGCGCGCCCAATCATCGAAGGCGACACGCAGCGACGGCGCGATGTCGCTGGCGCTCACCATCTTCGTCAGATCGCGCGAGACGACGACGAGCTCGCCATCGGGATGATTGGTGCGCAAGGTTGCGAGCTTCATCGCCGCCGCTCCTCGTTCCGCTTCGGTTAGTCGATCGTCTCGGCGAAGAAATCCCTCATCGCCTTCCACGAACGCTTATCCGCCTTCTCGTTATAGGCCGCGGGCATGCCGGGCGGCGGATTCGTCGGCAGGTTCCAATTGGTGAAAGTATGCATCGCGCTGCCGTAAGCGATGAGCTGCCAGTCGATCTTGGCGTCTTCCATCTCTTTCTCGAAGGCGGCGACTTCGGCCGGTGGCACCACCGGATCGATCGCGCCGTGGCAGATCAGCACCTTGCCCTTGATGTTCTTGGCATCGGCGGGATTGGGCGTTGAAAGCTGGCCGTGGAACGCGACCGAGCCTTTCACATCGGCGCCGCTGCGCGCGAGCTCCAGCACCACGATACCGCCGAAGCAATAGCCGATCGCCGCGACCTTGCTCGCATCGACATTCGGCTGCTTGGTAAGAACGTCGAGCCCGGCCTTGGCGCGGCGCCGCGTGAGCTGGCGATCCTCGTAATAGGGCTTCGAGATACGCTCGCAATCGGGGAAGGTCGCCGCGCGGACGCCCTTGCCGAAAATGTCGAGCGCGAAGGCGACATAGCCCAGCTCGGCCAGCATCTTGCAGCGGCTGTGCATGTATTCGCCGCAACCGCCCCATTCATGCGCGACGAGCACGCCCGGCCGCTTGCCGGATTTCGCATCGTCATAGGCGAGATGGCCTTCGCAGACGGTGTCGCCGTCACGATATTCGATGGTTTGCGTCTTGATCATGCTGCCCTCCCGCTCGCTTGAGCCTTGATGCCTTTCGGCTTGGCTCTCTCCTAGCATTAAGCCGGGCCAGGGAGCAATCGATCCGCCCATCGCGCTCCTCCGTGGGCCGCTGAACCGTTTTGGATGATCGGCACCGGTTCTATAGTTTCGGCGAAAGACGAAGAGCGGAGGGAGGATGCATGAGCGCAGCGCGGGAAGTTCTGCTCGTCGGAAGCGTGCCTTTGGCACCGGCAGCCGCGGTATTCGAGACCGTCGCGCAACATCTCGGCGCGTTGGCGCCGCGCATTCCCGACGGCGAGCAGATCGGCTGGTCGACCGCGGCGAAGCGCACTTTCGAGCGGCACCCCGATCTCGAGGTCACCGCGCGCGTCCCGCTCAACGCGGGCGGCCGCGATCCGGTCGATCTCTTCAGCCTAATGCCGGGCCGCAGCGCGGCGAATCTCAAACTCGGTCCCTATGGCTATAGCGAGAATGCCAAATCCTCTTATGCCGCGTTCAAGCGACTGCGCGAGCAGGGCGTCATTCCCGCGAATACGCGCTATCAAGTCACGCTGCCAGGCCCCGGGACATCGGCTTCGAATATCCGGCTCCCCGCCGAGGAGGTCCTGCCGCTGGCGCGCGAAGCGCTTTTCCGAGAATTGCAGGGCATTCTCGCGGCGATCCCGGCGACCGACCTCAGCATTCAGATCGACCTCGGCATGGAAGCCGAGCACGAAGAATATCTGCGTCGTCCCGATGCGTGGGACCAGCCGCTTCACCAGTATTTCCATTGGACACAGGCGCAGATGGCCGAGTCGGTGGCGTGGCTCGCGAACCAGATTCCCGCGGCGGTCGGGCTCGGCTTTCATATCTGCTCGATCTGGCATCACGATCCCAGCGCCGGCCAGGACAACAACGTGCTGGTCGATACGGCGAACGCCGTTGCCAGCCGATTGACGCGCGCGGTCGATTATTTCCATCTCCCGGTCATTCCCGAGCATCGGGAATCCGACTTCGCGGCGTTTCGCAATCTTGCCCTGCCGCGCGGCACCAAGATCTATCTCGGCCTCGTCAACGTGGCGGACGGAATCGAAGGCGCGAAGCGCCGCATCGGCATGGCCGAGAAGATCCTCAGCGATTTCGGCGTCGCAAATTACTGCGGCCTCGGGCGTCCGCCGATTGCGGCGGCCAAAGGGCAAAGCTCGCATAACCATTCGCCGCTACCGGCGTTGCGCAAAGCGACGCCCGATACCATTGCGGGCGTGCTTGATCTCCATCGCGATGTGGCGATGCTCTGACTCGGGGATGTCATTCATGAAGAGAGTCCAGATCCTTTCCGTTACCGCGTGCGCCGCGATGGCAACGCTCGTTGCGGCCCATGCCGAGCCGCTCACGATCCGGGCCGGCTGGCAGGGTCCGCCGGAAAAGCTCGTGCCGATGCTGGCTCATCGCCACGATCTGGCCCCCCATGAGGGCACCTCCTACACCGTGCAATCGATGCATTTTGGGGCGTCGTCTGCCGAGATCACGGCGCTTGCCACCAACGATCTCGATCTCGGGACCTTGGGCTATTCCTCGTTCGGCCTCGCGATCGAGAACGGCCATCTCGACGATCTGCGGATCGTCGCCGATGTGTATCAGGATGGCGGCGCTGATCACTTCTCGACGCGGCTGATGGTGCGGAAGAATTCGGGCATCAATGCTATCGAGGATTTGAAAGGCAAGGTCCTCGCCGCCAATGGGCCGGGCAGCGGCGGCGACATGGCGATCCGCCAGATGCTGCGCGTGCATCATCTCGAAGAGAAGAAGGACTACACGCTGATCTCGGGGCCGCCGCTCAATCAATTCCCGATGCTGAACGAGCGCAAGGCGGATCTCGTGACGATCTCGGTGCCGCAAGCCTACGATCCGAAGGTCGAGGCGGCCGCCAAGACACTCTTCAGCGTCAAGGACGCCCTGGGCACGACGCAGTGGTCGCTTTACGCGATGCGCAAAGGCTTCATCGACAAAAATCGGGCACAGCTCGATGATTTCTTCGCCGATATGCTGCGCATCGCCCACTGGATGCTCGATCCCGCCCATCGCGACGAGATGATCGAGTTGATGTCGGATTTCACGAAACAGCCGGCGTCAGCCTACGGCGCCTATCTCTTCACGCAGCAGGATTTCTATCGCGATCCGAATTGCGTGCCCAATCTCGCCGCGCTGCAGGCCAATCTCGAGACGATGAAGCAGCTTGGCTTCATGAAGACCCATGTCGACGTGCGCAGCCATGCGGATTTATCGCTGATCGCCGACGCAAAACAGCGGCTCGAGGCTGGATCACCCGCGCGCTAGACGCCGCGCGCTAGATGGCGGCGAGCAGCGTCTTGCTCATCTGATTGGCGGTACGGAAGACGCTGGCCGCCGCCTGATACGCCGCCTTGGCGAGGATCAGGTTCACCATCTGATTGGCGAGATCGACGCCCTGCCCGGTATCGACGATCACGCCAACCGAGACACCCGGATTCATCGGCACGAACTGTGCCTGCTTCGCCGTGTCGCCGGGCGTCGTCGCATTGGCGACATTGTCCGCGGTCACGGCGAGGCTGATGGTTTGCGCGGCGAGGGCCGCGCCGGCGATGCGGAGAGCATCCGTCATGCGCAGCAGTGAAACATGAAAGTCACAGGGGCGCGCGAAGTAATGCCACGGTTTTGTCTCAAGCTTTAGGCACTCGCCCTATCGCGCTCGGCGCGACGCCGTGGTTGCATCTTTTCCGTCGCGAAATCCCCCATTCAAAGGAGGCTTCATGCCGGTCTTTCGTCTGCCGCTCTCCGGCAACGTGACGCACAGCATCAATCCCTGGAACTGGATCTTCAACCCGAGCGGCGGGCCGTTCGGCCTCGTCAATATTTCGCTCGGCCGGTCATCCAATCCTGCGGTCGAAGAAGAGGTGCTGTCCGACGTCGCGAGCTACGGCAAGCAGCTCGGCCGGATCGAAGACGCGCTCCTCGTGCTGCTGGCGCATTTCCGTCCGGAGCGGGCGCTCACCGGCGATGAAGAAAAG
Organism: Allostellaceae bacterium; assembly: GCA_035573175.1. Lineage (GTDB taxonomy): Bacteria > Pseudomonadota > Alphaproteobacteria > ATCC43930 > CGMCC-115725 > CAIKMD01. Next base: position 1,888 of record DATMZZ010000209.1, on the reverse strand, counting down.
GTGCTGGCGGCGCTCAAGGAATTGACCGACCGGATCGCCACCGTGAAGGCAAAGCACGGAGCAGAGGTGCCGGCGCCGCCGCCGGCCCTACCCAAGACCCGGCGGCGGCGCTAAGTTGTTCCTCCTTCGTTCCTAGGAGAAGCCGTGGCCCGTCGCGCCGGAAGCGCCGATCTGCCTCTGCATAATGGCCGCGTGCCCGTCTGGCTGGCGCAGCGGATGGCGAAGCTCGGCGCGGTGATCGCCGAGGCGATCATCCTGCATTACGGCCGCGACGAATTTTTGCAGCGCCTTGCCCATCCCTTCTGGTTCCAGTCCTTCGGCGCGGTCATGGGGATGGACTGGCATTCCTCCGGCATCACCACCAGCGTCATCGGCGCGCTGAAGCGCGGCCTCGCGCCGCGCGCGGGTGAGCTCGGCCTGCATGTCTGCGGCGGGCGCGGCACGCATTCGCGCCAGACGCCGCATGAGCTCGTCGCCATCGGCCAGCGCATCGGCTTCGACGGCGATGCGCTCGCCAAAGCCAGCCGCCTCGTCGCCAAGGTCGACAGCGCCGCGGTGCAGGACGGCTTTGATCTTTATCTCCATGGCTTCATCGTTGCCGACGATGCGAAATGGGTCGTGGTGCAGCAGGGCATGAATGGCGATACGCGCACAGCGCGCCGCTATCACTGGCAATCGGAAGGCCTCGCCAGCTTCGTCGATGCGCCGCACGCTGCGATCGACGGCGAGAATCAGGGCATGATCGTCAATCTCACCGATCATCGCGCCGCGCCGTCGCGCGCGCGGCAGCTCGATCTGCTCAAGGATCTCGGCCCCGATCGCGTCGTCGACGAGATCGCGCGCATCGAAGGCAAAGCGATCGATGTCGCGCCACCGGAAGCACCGCTGCTGCCACATCTGGTGATGCCGGCGCATCATGATGTTCGGCCCAGCGATGTGATCTTGCGCCGTCTCCACGGCGCGCTCGCCGCCGCGGCCGATCGCGGCCCCGACGATTTCGCCGAGCTGCTGCTCGTGCCGGGTGTCGGCGCGCGCACCGTGCGCTCGCTCGCGATGGTGGCGGAGGTGGTGCATGGCGCGCCCTGTCGCTTCGCCGATCCGGCACGCTTCTCGCTGGCGCATGGCGGCAAGGACCGCCATCCCTATCCGGTGCCGACGAAAGTCTACGACCAGACGATCGCGGTGCTGAAAGCCGCGGTGAATCAGGCAAAGCTCGGCAATGACGAGCGCCTCGCCGCGCTCAAGCGGCTCGATACACAAGCGCGCCAGCTCGAGCGCGTCGTGACCGGCCCCTCACTGCCGGCGCATATCGCCGAAGAGTTCGAGCGCTCGCACGACTATGGCGGCCGCAGCGTCTTCGGCTGGGAGCCGGCGCCGGATGCGCGCGATAAGGCGCGCTCGACCCGGCAGGCTCACGAATAGGCGCGCAGGAAGAAATGTAGTGTCATCGCCGCGGCGAGGAGCACGGTCGCGTATTTGACGAGAATGGGCGGCAGCTTCTTGCCGATGCGCGCACCGAGATAACCGCCGACAAGCGCGCCGAGGCCGACGAGCAACGCTTCCGGCCAATGCACGATGCCGGCAACAATGAAGCAGACCACGGCGACCGTGTTGGCGGCGCTCACCAGCAGCGTGCGCGGCGCGGCGAGCGCTTTCACATCCGCTTCATCCAGCAGGCTCCACGTCGCCATCATCATCAGCCCGACCGCGCCGCCGAAATAGCCGCCATACATCCCCAGCACGAATTGGATCAGTAGGACGACGGCAATGCCGGCGCGAAAGCGCTCGCGCAGCGCCGGCCCCATGCTCTGGCCGAAGGCGAGCGCGAAGGTCGCGAGCAAGAGCAGCCAGGGCAACACCTGATCGAAGAGCGCGCTCGGAGTCCAAA
>DATMZZ010000208.1:0-9018 GCA_035573175.1 Allostellaceae bacterium | reverse complement strand
AGATCGAGCTCTTCCGGCGCGCCCTCGCGCGCAAATTTGCGCAAGCGCCGGAGCGCAAGCTTGATATTGCGGGTGCCGAGCTCGACCTCGTCGTCGAGATCCCGATAGTCGCGCCGGTCCCAAACCTTGATGGCGCAGTTGTTGCGGTTCCCGTCCTGGCCTATGCGAATGCCTTCGGGATTGTAGCCATAGGCGCCATAGGGCGAGGTGCCTTCGGTGCCGATCCATTTGTTACCGCCCTGGTGGCGTTCTTTCTGCTCGGCAAAACGCTGCTGCAACGTCTCCATCAGCTTTTCCCAGCCGCCCATTGCCTCGATCCGGCGTTTTTCTTCTTCGGTCAGCAGCTTCTCGCCGAGACGCATCAACCACTCCGCCGGAATCGCCATCAGCGCATCGGCGAGAGTCTCGACGCCTTTGAAATAGTGGCCGAAGACGCGATCGAATTTGTCGAGATGCTTTTCGTCCTTCACCAGCGCGGCGCGCGCGAGATAGTAGAAATCATCGACGCGCCAGCTCGCGACGCCGCGCTTCATCGCCTCCATCAGCGTCAGGAATTCTTTCAGCGAGACCGGCAGCTTCGCGTCGCGCAGCTCGATGAGAAAGCCTTCGAGCATCGGCTACCTATTCCCGTGAGTATCCCCCTCACCCTCCCGCTGACGCGGGTCCCTCCCTCTCCCCGCCGGGGAGAGGGTTGGGGTGAGGGGGCGAAACCAAACGAGCATCAGGTCCCGCGTTCGCGGCGATGGAGGAAGGCCAAGCGCTCGAAGAGCTGCACATCCTGCTCGTTCTTGAGGAGCGCGCCATAGAGCGGCGGGATGAGCTTACCCGGATCGCGCTCGCGCAAGGCTTCGGCCGAGATGTCATCGACCAGCAGCAGCTTGATCCAATCGAGCAATTCCGAGGTCGACGGCTTTTTCTTCAGGCCCGGCACGTCGCGCACTTCATAGAAGGCGGTGAGCGCGTCGCGCAGCAGGTTCTTCTGCAAGCCCGGATAATGCACCTCGACGATGCGCGCCATGGTGTCGCGATCGGGGAAGCGGATGTAGTGGAAGAAGCAGCGGCGCAGGAACGCGTCGGGCAGCTCTTTCTCGTTATTCGAGGTGATGACGACGACCGGGCGGTGCTTCGCCTTCACCGTTTCTCGCGTCTCGTAAACGAAGAATTCCATACGATCGAGCTCCAACAGGAGATCGTTCGGGAATTCGATGTCGGCTTTGTCGATCTCATCGATCAGCAGCACCGGCGCCGCATCGGCGGTGAAGGCTTCCCAGAGCTTGCCGCGCAGGATGTAGTTGCGGATATCGGCGACCTTGGCATCGCCGAGCTGGCCGTCACGCAGCCGCGTCACCGCATCGTATTCGTAGAGTCCCTGCTGCGCCTTGGTCGTCGATTTGATGTGCCAGGTAATGATGTCCTTGCCGAGCGCCTTGGCGATCTCATGCGCGAGGATCGTCTTGCCGGTGCCGGGCTCGCCTTTGACGAGCAGCGGCCGCTCGAGCGCGACCGCCGCGTTGACGGCAACGCGCAAATCTTCGGTCGCAATGTAAGTATCGGTGCCTTCGAAACGCGTCGCCAAAAATTCTCTCCCTATAAGACCGGCAGCTGCTCCTGAGCTTGTCGAAGGGACCGGCGCTGCCGGTTATCGATACCGCCACAGACCGCGGCGATTTGCGCGCGCGACGCCTTCGGAACCGAAATAATCGAAGCTTTGATTCGTATCGGCAAGGACATAGCCCTCGGAGACGAGGAAACCGGCAAGATCGGTGCCGCTGTTATCGGTGCAGATGGCGGCCTGATCGCCGCCGCGCTGACCCGGCGGCACGCGGCACGCGATTTTGGGATAGTGTTGCAGACGTTGCGCCAGCGCGTCGCGGGCGACATCGTTGCATGAGCGTTTGTCGCCGGTGCCAAGGCCGCATTTGTCGCGCGGATCGGCAAGCCGCACGCCGAAAAGGCGGACATTGTGCCCGCTCACGGAGAGCATCGTGCCGCCCGCCGCGCGGCCCTTGCCGTCGAAGGTCGCCCCGGGCGGCGCCGAGGCAAGACGCGAGTTCGGCGCCGGCGGCACCAGCCCTGGCCGCGTCGTCCCGCGCGAAGCGACCGACGCGCCGGCACCTCCAGGCCCGACCGATGGCACATAAGTCGGCGACAGCCCGGCCGAGGGTTTCAGTTCCTTCAGCGTACGTCCGTTGCGGTCGACGACCGTTACCGAGGGGGCCGACGGGGGCTCAGCATCCGGCACGCTGTGGACGACCCGCGGCGCGACATCGACATTCGGCAGATCGGAACCGGGGGGCTTGGCCGGCGGCGTCGCGTCAGCCGTGGCCGGTGGAGGAGCAGGTGCGGTCTCCGGTGTTGCCGGCTGTTCGGGGGCCGGCAGCGGCAAAGCGGCCGTCGCCTCGCCGCCAACCGGCTCGCTGGCGACAGGCGACGGGGCGGCAGAGGCGGCAACAGGGAGAGGTGCACGACGATCCAACACAACCACCGCCGCGCCGACCGCAAGGCCGGCCGCGGCTATCAACGCCGCCAACAGATATTGTCGCATGCACCGACCCTAGTCGCTTTCGCCCCTATCGTCACGGGTCGCGGGATTGGGCCCTAGCATCCCGCTTCGGTAATCGCTACATCAATGGCTTAGAACGGCTAGCACCGCTTGAGGGACCCCGGCGATCGGGCTTTTCCCTTGACAAAACCGGGCTTTGGCCGGCGCCATACGGACAACCGATCGCCTGAATTTCAAGGATTACCCATGGGCTCGTTCAGCTTGATGCATTGGATGATCGTGCTGCTCATCGTCCTGCTCCTTTTCGGAGCCGGCAAGCTGCCGCGTGTGATGGGCGACTTCGCCAAGGGCCTCAAGGCATTCAAGGCCGGCATGAAGGACGAAGACGACGAGGCGGTCGCGCCGCCGCCGAAGCAGCAAGTGCCGCCGCCTTCTTCGACCGCTTCGGCCGAGCACGTCGCGCACGACCGGGGCTGAGCCCGTCGCGGCTCGGCATCCGCGAACATGATCCGCTATTCACGGCTGGTCGGTGCGCTGCCGGCTGTCGTGCCTTTCGTTCCGCCGGAAGCTTTCGAGCGCCGCCTTGGCGCGCCGATCAAGATTCGCATCGGCGCCAATGAGAGCGCCTTCGGCCCCTCGCCCAAAGCCATCGCCGCGATCAACGCCGGCGCGCCGCGCATCTCCTGGTATTGCGATCCCGAGGGCTACGAGCTGCGCGAGGCGCTCGCCAAGCATCACGGCGTTGCCCGCGAGAATATCGGCCTCGGCATCGGCGCCGACGATGTGCTGTGCCTCTGCGTCCGCTCGGTGATCGATCCGGGCGATCCGGTGGTGATGTCGCAGGGCGCTTATCCGACCTTCGCCTTCCATGTGAACGGCTATGGCGGGAAGTTCATCACCCCGCCCTATCGCGATTTCAAGAACGACGCGCAAGCGCTCGCCGACGCCGCGGCCAAAACCAAGGCGCGCATGGTCTATCTCTCCAATCCCGACAATCCGACCGGCTCATGGCTTCTTGCCGAAGAGCAGATGGCGATCGTCGCAAAACTCGCGCCCGGCGCGGTGCTGGTGCTGGACGAGGCCTATAGCGATTTCGCGCCGCCGGGCAGCATGCCGATGCTCGATCCCGAGGATGAGCGCGTCATCCGCGTGCGCACTTTCTCGAAGGCGCATGGCATGGCCGGCGCGCGCGTCGGCTACGCCATCGCCTCGAAAGCAATCGTCGCGAGCTTCGACAAGATCCGGCACCATTTCGGCGTCACGCGGCTAAGCCAAGAGGCGGCACTCGCCTCGCTCGGCGACCAGGCCTTCATCGCCGATGTCGCGCGCCAAGTGAGCGAAGGCCGACGCGATTACGCCGCGCTGGCCGAAAGCCTCGGTCTACGGGCGCTGCCCTCGGCGACGAATTTCGTTGCCATCGATATGGGGAATGGCGACCGCGCCCGCGCGACCTTGGCGAAGCTGCTCGAAGACGAAGGTGTCTTCCTGCGCATGCCGGGCATCGCGCCGCTCGATCACCTCATCCGCGTCACGGTTGGGACGCCGCCTGAACGCCAGGGTTTTGCGGCGGCGCTGAAGCGGGTGGTGGCGGCGCTTCCGGCGCGATAGGCGCGACGCTGAACGCGCTCAGGAACTCGCCCAGAAATCTTTCCATCCCTTCCGGATTGTCGCGCGGCGACGGCGTATCGCCCGGCGTGTAGCCGAGCGCGGCGAAAGGCTGCACCAGTTCCGCATCGCGCGAGAGGACATAGACCGGCACGGTCCATGGCTGGCCGGCGACACGCGTGACCTCGGGCGGCTGATGATCGCCGAGGATGATCACCAGCGCGTCCCGATCGAGACCTTTGAGCCAGGCGCCGAGCGTTTTGAGATCGTAGGCGATGCTGTCGAGATAAGGCTGGTCGAGATTGTTCCAATCGGGCGGCGCGTAGACGCGTGCCCAAACGTCGTCCGGCTCGTTGTTGTAGGGGCCGACATCGCTCCAATCGGTGAGATAGGGCGGCACCGGCGCGAAAGGCGTGTGGCTCGATACCAGCACGATCTGCGCGAAGAGCGGCGCATGTCCCGGCGTCAGCTCACGCGCCGCGAATTGCTTCAGCGTGAATTGATCGGGGATGTTGAACCAGCCGAAGGGCGGACCGGCATAGCCGAGATCGGCATCGAAATAATGCGTATCGAAGCCCCAGAACGCCGCTTCGGGATCGGGCTTCTTGATGCCGGGCATTACTTCGACCGTGCGATAGCCGGCGGCAGCGAGATAGCGCGGCAAGGTCAGGCGATGGCTGTTGAGCAAAAGCTCGTTCGCGAGTTGATCGAGCTTGATCCCGCTCGCCAGCGTGCCATGCGCCAGCCACGAGCCGCCGCCGAACACCGGCGAGACGACGCGGCTCGACAGCAGCGTGTAGCCGGCGCCTTCGACGGTGTTCGCGAAATCCGTCAGCGCCGGATCGAGCACGTGGCGATAGGCGGGATCGTCGAGCCCCACCGTGCCGTAGCTCTCGATGAAGATGAGATAGACGTCCTTGCCTTTGAGGCCGGGCAGCTTGCCGGCCGGCGGCTGCGGCGCGTTGAGAGCGGCAGCGTAACGCGTATCGAAACTATGCAGCACCGTGAAAGCACGCCAGGCGGCGACGGTTTGCTCGCTCACGGCGGTCGCCGCGGCCGTGTCGATCGGCTGCACGAAGGGCAAAGCGATCAGCGCGAGACCAATGAGCCCGGCGCCGAGCGAGGCAACCGCGGTCAGCGGCCGCGCCATGGCGCGCTCGATGGCGGCGAGAGCGCGCTCGGTGAGCCAGAGCAGCAGCATGAGGCCGAGCGCCGCCGCGATCACCACCAGGATGCCGCGCCAGCCTGCCGCGTCGACATAGAGCGCGAGCAGATTCGGCACGTGGCGGAAATCGAAATAGAGATCGAGCGAGCGATCGAGAATCTGCTCCACTCCCGCCGATACAAGCTGCAGTAAGGCGAGAAGCACGATCACGACCGTCAGCAGCCAGCGCAGCCAGGGCCTCAGCGTCCAGCGCATCTGCCCGGTAAAACCGAGCAGCAGCAACACCCCTAGCAACACGACCGGCGGCCGCGGATCGATGCCAAGCCCGTGCTCGCTATAGAGCGGCAGGAAGAGCGCCCAGATCAGCGCACCGCCAAGAAAGAAGCCGAGCAACCCGGCGCGCGCGCGACGATTCATGATGCCGCCGCAAAGAGCGCGGCAAGACGCTCGTACTCGGCGATCTCGTTATAAGCTTGCGCCGCGATGCGCACCCACAGCGCGCCTTCGAGCACGACCACCGCGGCGCCGATCTTGTGCCGCTCGGCAAGCTCGCGCATCAGCGCATTGGCGCGCGCGCCCGTCGCTTCGCCGCCGAGCGGCAGCCGCACCGTCGCCATCGCCGCGAAGTGATCGCTCGGCCCCGTCAACTCTGTGCGCCACTGTGCCGCCAGCATGCTTGCCGCCTCGCGCACCAGCGCACTATTGCGCGCCATCAGCGCCACGCCGCCGAGCGATTCATGGAAGTCGATCGCCGCCGGCGTCGCCAAAGCAGCCGTCACGTCGCGTGTGCCGGTCCATTCGAATTCGGCGCGGAACCCTTCGCCATACCCATGCGAGATTGCGAGTGGGCGCGTTGCCGGCTGGTGCGCCTTGCTGACCCACAGAAAGCCGCAACTCCGCGGTGCGAAATACCATTTATGCAGATTGCCTACATACCAATCGGCGCCGAGCGCCGCGATATCGAGGGGGATCTGCCCCGGCGCATGCGCGCCGTCGATCATCACCCGTGCCCCCGCCTCATGCGCGAGCCGCGTCAGCTCGTCCGCCGGCAGCAGCAGCGCGCTGTGCGAGGCGATGTGATCGAAGATCGCCAGCTTCGTGCGGATAGTGAGCTTTGCCGCGACAGCACGCAGCAGCGCGGCTTTGTCCGGCAGCGGCAGCGGAATCTTGGCTTCGACCACGCGCGCGCCGCAACGCGAGGCCGCGTAATAGGCCGCCTTGCGGATCGCCGGATAAGAGAGGCCGGTAATCAATATCTCGTCACCCGGCTCGAAATCGAGCGAGCGGAGTACGGCGTTGAGGCCGGTGGTCGCGTTCTCGACGAACACCACATCCTCGGCTGCGGCGCCGATCGCCTTCGCTACGGGCACCGTGGCGGTGCGAAGCGCGTCTTCGACCTCATACGTCAGGAAATGCGTCGGATTGCGCTCGATCCGGGCCCGCCAGCGATCCTGTTCGGCGAACACCGCCGCGGGCGTCACGCCAAAGCCACCATGGTTGAGATAGGCAAAAGCGGGATCGAGGCACCACGCCCCGCGCGCCGCGGCGCCCCAAGCAGGAAAAACACTCATGCCCGGCATTCTCCAAGGGCGTCGCTCCCGCTTCAAGTGAGCCGCAGCCATGCCTATGTGACTATAGGAAGCAGTTTTTTGATGAACGGGAGTTCAGAAAATGACCGTCGCGTCCCTGCTAGGCGGCAAAGGCCACCACGTCACGACCATCCGCACCACCGATAAAGTCTCCACCGCTATCGAGAAGCTCAATGAGGAGCGGATCGGCGCGCTGGTCGTGGTCGACCGCTGGGGCAAGCTGGCCGGCATGTTTTCCGAGCGGGACGTGGTGCGCGGCATCGCCCAGGATGGTGCCGCGGCACTCGATTTCGAGGTCCATGAGCTGATGACGCCCGACGTCACCACCTGCGCGCCCGAGGACCAGATCGATAAGGCAATGGCTATCATGACGGCGCATCGCATCCGTCATTTGCCGGTGATGGCCCAAGGCAAGGTCCTCGGCCTCGTGAGCATCGGCGATCTCGTCAAATATCGCCTCGACGAGAAGGAAGTCGAGGCGAACGTCCTCCTCGACATCGCCCGCGCGCATCACTGATAGAACTTCCGGCCGTTAGAACTTCCCCTGACGCCGCATAGCCGCTAGACGCAGCGGCAATGCGCGTCGACGACTTCGATTTCGACCTGCCGCGCGAGCTCATCGCCGAACATCCGATCGAGCCGCGCGACGCCGCTCGCCTGCTATTGGTAAGCGATAGCATCGCCGACCGGCATATCGGCGATCTGCCGCAGTTGCTGCGCGCCGGCGATGTGCTGGTGGCGAACGACACGCGCGTCATTCCGGCACGCCTCACCGGCACGCGCGGCGCCGCAACGATCGAGGTGACGCTGCATCTCGATCGCGGTGGCGGCGAGTGGCGCGCTTTCGTCAAAGGCGCGCGGCGGGTCAAAGCCGGCGATATGATCCGTTTCGCCGATGATTTTTCCGCCGAAGTCATCGAGAAATCGGTCGAAGGCGATGTCGCGCTGCGCTTTTCCTGCGAGGGCGCGGCCCTCAAATCGCAGCTCGAGCGCCATGGCCGCATGCCGCTGCCGCCTTATATCCATCGCAGTCGCGCGGGCGATCCGCGCGACCGCCACGACTATCAGACGATGTTCGCGACGAAAGACGGCGCGGTCGCCGCGCCGACGGCCGGGCTGCATTTCACCCCGCCGCTGCTCGCCGCGCTGAAGGATGCCGGCCTCGGTCTCGAGACCGTGACCTTGCATGTCGGCGCCGGTACTTTCCTGCCGGTGAAAGTCGAAGACACCGCCGATCACCGCATGCACGCCGAATACGGCATGATCGACGCCGCGACCGCCGCACGACTCAACGCCGCGCGTGCCAAAGGCGGCCGCATCGTTTCGATCGGCACGACCAGCCTGCGTGTCCTCGAAAGCGCCGCCGATGAGAGCGGCGAGATCAGGCCCTTCGCCGCCGAGACGACGCTCTTCATCACGCCCGGCTATCGCTTCCGCGCCATCGATGTGCTGCTGACCAATTTCCATTTGCCCCGCTCGACGCTCTTCATGCTGGTCAGCGCCTTTGCCGGGCTCGAGCGTATGAAAGCGGCCTATGCGCATGCCACTACCGCGCACTATCGCTTCTTTTCCTACGGTGATGCTTGTCTGCTCTTCCCGGCAGGCGCGCGATGATCGGCTTTACGCTTCTCGGCACGGACGGCGCGGCGCGGCGCGGCCGCGTCACGACCGCGCATGGCACGATCGAGACGCCGGCCTTCATGCCCGTCGGCACCGCCGCGACGGTCAAAGCCATGCGGCCCGAGGATGTCGCCGCGACCGGCGCGGAGATCATCCTCGGCAACACCTATCATTTGATGCTGCGGCCGGGCGCCGAGCGCATCGCCGCGCTCGGCGGTCTCCACCGCTTCATGAATTGGCCGCGCGCGATCCTCACCGATAGCGGCGGTTACCAGGTGATGTCGTTGAGCGAGCTGCGGCAGATCGGCGAGCAAGGCGTCACCTTCCGCTCGCATCTCGACGGCATGAAAATGGAGCTGACGCCCGAGCGCTCGATCGAGATCCAGCACCTGCTCGGCGCCGATATCACCATGGCTTTCGATGAATGCACGCCTTTCCCCGCGACCGAGGAACAGGCACGGCAATCGATGGAGCTGTCGATGCGCTGGGCGGCACGCTCCAAAGCGGCCTTCATCGATCGCGATGGCGCCGGACTT
>DATMZZ010000207.1:0-3281 GCA_035573175.1 Allostellaceae bacterium | reverse complement strand
GGCGTCGAGCGCTACCCGCTCGTTCTGATGCTCGAGCCGCTGTTCCGCTGCAATCTCGCTTGCGCGGGCTGCGGCAAGATCGATTATCCCGATCCGATCCTCAATCAGCGCCTCAGCGTCCAGCAATGCCTCGAAGCCGTCGATGAATGCGGCGCGCCCGTGGTCTCGATCGCGGGCGGCGAGCCTCTGCTCCATCGCGAGATCGAGGAGATCGTCGAAGGCATCATCGCGCGCAAGAAATTCGTCTATCTCTGTACCAACGCGCTGCTGCTCGAGAAGAAGATCAATCGCTTCAAGCCGAACCCGTATTTCGTCTGGTCGATCCATCTCGACGGCGACCAGGAGATGCACGACAAATCCGTCTGTCAGGACGGCGTCTACGAGCGCGCCGCGGCGGCGATCAAGCTGGCGAAGGAGCGCGGCTTCCGCTGCAACATCAACTGCACGCTGTTCGACGGCGCCGATCCGGAGCGTGTTGCGCGTTTCTTCGATACGGTCATGGAAATGGGTCTCGACGGCATCACCGTCTCGCCCGGCTATGCCTATGAGCGCGCGCCCGACCAAGCGCACTTCCTCAATCGCAAGAAGACCAAAGAGCTGTTCCGCGGCATCTTCCGTGCCAAGAACGGCACGAAATGGTCGTTCTCGCAATCGGGCCTGTTCCTCGACTTCCTCGCCGGCAACCAGAATTATCACTGCACGCCTTGGGGCAACCCGACGCGCACGTATTTCGGCTGGCAACGTCCCTGCTACCTCGTCGGCGAAGGCTATACGAAGACCTTCAAAGAGCTGATGGAGACCACGGACTGGGACAAATACGGCACCGGCAATTACGAGAAGTGCGCCGATTGCATGGTCCATAGCGGCTACGAAGCAACCGCGGTGATGGATGCGACCAAGCATCCGCTGAAGGCGTTGGGGGTGGCGCTGCGCGGCATCAAGACCGAAGGCGAGATGGCGCCGGAGATTTCGCTCGATAAGCAGCGACCGGCGGAATACGTGTTCTCGCGCCACGTCGAGAACGCGCTCGAGCGGATCAAGAATCAGAAAGTGACGAACGAAGCAGCCGAGTGATCGGCCCTCGTCACAACGGGGGACTGATGACGCGGTTAGTTGCGGCGATTTTCGCAGCAGCGGGGCTGTGCAAAGCCGGTCATTGACGCTCATTTAGCGTCGGATTTCCGACAAAGGCGCGGGACAATCCCGCGCCTTTTTTATTGACGCAATTCCGTCAATCGAGGGCGTGGCCGTGCAGGAACCGCACCGGCGGAGCGTTGTTCATTAGGCACAAGGTTCATGGAGGTGCGCGATGCGAATCATCATGGCGGTCGCTCTGATGGCGATGCTCAGCGCTTGCGGCACGCTGGTCGGCGCGGGCGCCGGCGCTTATGCCGGCAATCAATTCGGCAGCGGCTCAGGCAAGGCCGCGGCGACGGCTGGCGGCGCGGTGGCGGGCGGCTTGCTCGGCCACGCGGTCACGGGTCAATAAGCCGATTGGATAAGCGAGGTTGATATGGACGACAAAGTGAAATCACGCGACCACATGGGCGAGCACGGACGCGATCGCGGCGCCAACCAGGGCGAAGGCGATTATCGCTCGGCGCGTAGCTATGACGCGCATGTCCGCCGCACCGCCGAGAGTGGTCAGGTGGAGAAGAAAGCGCGCGAGGCCGAGAAAGCGATCGAAGGCAAGGAAGGCGATGAACTGCGCCGCGCCGAGGAAATGGGCAAGCGCCACAGCCACGGCGAGGATCCGCAGATCCATCAGAAGAAGAAATAGCCGCGGTTATCCGCGCTCGTCGATTAAGGCGGCATCGCTTGGCAAAGCGCCTCTGCACGCGCAATGCCGGGCGATGCTGCTTCGCGTTTGAAGATCTCTGTCGTAAGGATCGGTTCTAAGGCAGCAGCAGCAGCTTACCCATCACCTGGCCGCTCTCGAAAAGCTCATGCGCGCGGCGCGCCTCGGCGAGCGGCAGCCGGTCATGGATACGTGGCCGGATCTCACCGCGGCCCAAACGCTCGATCAGCCACCGCATACCCGCCTGCATCGGCTCGCGCCAATGATCGTAGATATGAATTGAGAAGACGCGGAGGGCCAAATTCTTTGCTGCTTGCGCGCGCAGCGCCGCGTAGATGTCGCCCGGCGGCTTGCCGGCGAGCTGGCCATAGCTGACGACGGTGCCATAAGGCGCAAGCATCGCGAAATTCTTCGCGAAGTCGGGGCCGCCGGCGAAATCCATGATGAAATCGACACCCCTGCCCTGCGTCGCCGCTTTGACGCCTTCGCCAACATCGTCTCGCTGGCGATCAATCACATGCTCGACGCCGAAGCTTTTGGCGAATTCGATCTTCGCTTGGCCGGAGCAAAGGCCGATCACTTTGAGTCCCGCGCTCTGCGCGAGATCGAGCAGCGCACTGCCGGTGCCGCCGGCCGCGCCTTGCACCAGCACCGATTGCCCGGGCTTGAAGGTGATGCAGTCGTATAGCAGGTGATAGGCAACCTGATAGTTGGCGAGCGCTGCGGCCTGATCCATATCGGCGCCGTCGGGTAGCGCATAGACCGAATTCTCGGGTGTCGCGTTGTATTCGGCATAGCAGCCGCCGCGATGCGGCCGATCGCGCGCCGAAACGACGACGCGCTGCCCTACCTTGAAGCGCGTGACGCCCGGCCCGAGCCTCTCGACGATGCCACTCATCTCTGTGCCCGGTGCGGCCGGCAGCGGTGGCATCCAATTGTAGACGCCGCGGCGGATCATCACGTCGGGCATGCCGATGCCGATCGCATGCGCGCGCACCAGCACCTCGCCTTCTTTCGGCTCCGGTGTCGGCACATCGATATAGTCGAGCACCGAAGGCGGACCGGGCGTCTGGAACTGGACGATCTTCATCGCTGCCTCCCCTAAAGCGATATCACGCGTAACACCGAGCCTAGCGCATCGAGCGCGCGCCGCGTATCGCCTGCCAGCTTGATCAGCGCCGGAATCTGGCGCGGATCGCGCGCCACCGACAGCAGCACACGGCCGAGCGCCGGCTTGCCATTCGCGGCAAGCCCATGCACCGCGGCATCGGGCAGCGCCTGCGTCGCGCTGTCCGAAACAGCGCGCAGCACGAGGAATGGCCGTCCGGCACGTGCCGCGGCTTGCGCCACGAGGTGGCTCTCGAGATCGATCGCCACCGCGCCGGTGATTCGATGAAGCTCGGCTTTGCGCGCCGGCGAAGCAGCGGCTTCATGCGCGCCGAGCAGATCGCCATCGTCGACTCGCATCCCCGCAACCCGCAGC
>DATMZZ010000206.1:0-6803 GCA_035573175.1 Allostellaceae bacterium | reverse complement strand
CCACGCGCTCGACCGCGCCCAGTTCGATGGTATCGGCCATCGTCGAGGTGCCGTGGGCATTGATATAGTCGATCTCGGCGGGCGTTATTTTCGCGCGCTTGAGCGCCATGTTCATGCAGCGAAACGCGCCGTCGCCATCTTCCGACGGTGCGGTGATGTGGTGCGCATCGCCGGAAAGCCCATAACCGACCACTTCGGCATAGATTTTCGCGCCACGCGCCCTGGCGTGCTCGAGTTCTTCAAGAACGACGACGCCGGCGCCCTCGCCCATCACGAAACCGTCGCGCGCTTCGTCCCAGGGACGCGAAGCCTTCTCCGGCGTGTCATTGAACGCGGTCGACAGCGCACGCGCCGCTGCAAAGCCCGCGAGACCGATGCGGCAGACGGCCGCTTCGGCGCCGCCGGCGACCATCACATCGGCATCGTCCCATTGGATAATGCGCGCGGCGTCGCCGATCGCATGCGCTCCCGTGGAACAGGCCGTGACGACGGCGTGGTTGGGGCCCTTGAAGCCGTATTTGATCGAGACCTGGCCCGACGCGAGGTTGATGAGACAGGAGGGAATGAAGAAAGGCGAGATGCGGCGCGGGCCCTTCTCGTGCAGGGTCAGCGAAGTTTCCGAGATCTGCGGTAAGCCGCCGATGCCCGAGCCGATCATCACGCCGGTACGCTCGAGCGATTCCTCATCGGTCGGCGTCCAGCCCGAATCATTCACCGCCTGCGTCGCGGCGCCGATCGCGAAGATGATGAAATCATCCATCTTGCGCTGGTCCTTGGGCGGGACCCAGTCATCGGCATTGAAATTGCCGGCTGCGGTTTCGCCGCGCGGCACCTGGCCCGCGATCTTGGCCGGCAGGTCCGACACGTCGAAGCTCTGGATCGCGCCGATGCCGGATTCGCTGTTGAGCAAGCGCTTCCAGACATGCTCGACGCCGATGCCGAGCGGCGTGACCAGACCGAGACCGGTAACGACGACCCGTCTCATGATGCCCTGTCTTTTAGTGCGGAGGCGATCAGGATGGATGCGCTTCGATGAATTGGACGGCGTCTTTCACAGTGACGATTTTCTCGGCCGCATCGTCCGGGATCTCGCAGCCGAATTCCTCTTCGAACGCCATCACGAGCTCGACCGTGTCGAGACTGTCGGCGCCCAGATCGTCGATGAAGCTGGCATTGTCGGTGACCTTGGCCTCGTCGACGCCCAGGTGCTCCACGACGATTTTCTTTACCCGCTCGGCGACATCGCTCATCACTCGTTCCTCGACAAAATTGACGCGCTTACTTCAGTGTGGGGTGACTTTCCGACGGCGAGCCGGAGAACGTAGTCAAGCCTGACTTGACCACTAAATCAAGAGACACCCTGCGAAAACAGCCCCTAGGTCAAGCCTGCCTTGACCGTGCTAGATCATGGCCAACCCGCCGTTGATGTGCAAGGTTTGCCCGGTCATATAGCGCGCCTCTTCGCTGGCGACGAAGAGTACGCCGGCCGCGATCTCGTCGGGCGTGCCGACTCGACCCATCGGAATCGCCTGGGCGATTCGGGCTTTCTGCTCATCGTTCAGCGCCTCGGTCATCGCCGTCGCGATGAAACCGGGCGCAATGCAATTGACGGTGACGCCGCGCTGCGCCACCTCGGCAGCGAGCGCCTTCGACATGCCGACCATACCGGCTTTGGCGGCGGCGTAGTTCGCCTGGCCCGGATTGCCGGTCGCGCCGACCACCGAGGTGATCGCGATGATGCGGCCCCAGCGCCGCCGCACCATGCCACGCAGCGCCGCGCGCGCGAGGCGGAAGCCGGCGGTGAGATCGACATCGATCACCTTCTGCCAATCCTCGTCCTTCATGCGCATCGCCAGCATGTCGCGATTGAGCCCGGCATTGTTGATGAGAATATCGAGCTGCCCCATCGCCTCCTCGGCGGTCTTCACCAGCGCATCGGCCGCCGCCGGATCGCCGAGATCGGAGACCGCGACAAAAGCGCGCTCGCCCAGCTCGGTTTTCAGCGCATCAAGCGCCGGCTGCCGCGTGCCATGCAGCAGCACCTTCGCGCCGGCGCCATAGAGCGCACGCGCGATCGCGCCACCGATACCGCCCGAGGCGCCGGTGACCAGCGCAGTCTTGCCGTTCAAATCGAACATCGCGTCCCCGTTTAGAAAGCCGCCTATTGATCGTCATTGCGAGGAGCCCGAAGAGCGACGTGGCAATCCAGATTTTTCTGGATCGCCACGGCCACTTCGGACAACCCGGCCAACCGCTCTTTGCGGTTGGCCCCGGAGGGTTCGATCGCAATAGCGATCGAACGGGTTGTCCGCGATGACGGCTTCGGATGTTTCGGCATCGTGCTACAGCGTTTTCACGAACGCTTCGATCTCGGCCGGTGTGCCGATCGCCTGGCCGGTCAGCTCTTTATCGATACGTTTCGTGAGGCCGGTGAGCACGCGGCCGGCGCCGAGCTCGATCTGCTCAGTGACGCCTTGCTCTTTCATCGCGAGGACGCATTCGCGCCAGCGCACCAGGCCGGTCACCTGTTCGACCAGCAAGCGCTTGATCTCGTCGGAATCGCGCACCGGCGCGGCGCTGACATTGGCGATGAGCGGCACCCAGGGCTCGCTGAGCTTCACCTCGCCGAGCGCGTCGGCCATCTCATCAGCCGCCGGCTTCATCAGCGCGCAATGGAAGGGAGCGCTCACCGGCAGCATGATCGAGCGCCGCACGCCGCGCTCTGACGCGATCGCCACCGCGCGCTCGACCGCGGTCTTGTGGCCGCTCAACACGAGCTGGCCGCCGCCATTGTCATTGGCGAGATCGCACACCTCGCCTTGCTCCGCTTCCTTGGCGACATCGCGCGCGACATCGAGCTCGACGCCGAGCAGCGCCGCCATCGCGCCCATGCCGACCGGGACGGCGCGCTGCATCGCGAGGCCGCGGCGCTTCAACAAGCGTGCCGCATCGGCAATCTCCAGCGCATGCGCGGCGGCAAGCGCCGAATATTCGCCGAGCGAATGGCCGGCAACGAAAGCGACATGGCTTTTGAGATCGAGCTTGCCGTCGTTCTCGAGCACGCGCGCGACAGCGAGGCTCGCCGCCATCAGCGCCGGCTGCGCATTCTCGGTGAGGGTCAGATCGCTCTCCGGCCCTTCGAACATGAGGCGCGACAAATTTTGATGCAGCGCCTCGTCGATCTCGGCAAAGACATCGCGCGCGGTCGTGAACGCACCGGCGAGGTCGCGCCCCATACCGACCGCTTGCGAGCCTTGGCCCGGAAATACCAGGGCGCGCGTCATGCCGCCTCCCACTTACTCATCCTGTGCAACGCTGAAGATCAGAAAATGTTCGACCAGTCCATATGGACATAGTCGAGGTTGAGCCGGTCGTAATGGCTACAGCGCAGCTTCTGGTCGACGATCTGCTGGCTGTTCGCGGCCGGCTGCACGGTCGGTGCCGCACCCTGATAGCCGGTGGTGCAGATCGCTTGCGCCTTGCGGTCGAGCTCCGCGAGCTGCTGATCGGACGGCGGCGCCTCCGCGGCAACCGGCCGCGCCGTCGAGACGCCGAATTGGTCGCGTCCCGGATCGATGGCGATCGGCACACACCCCGATAAAAGACCAAGCAAAACAATAAGGTAAAGCGATCGACCCATCGCGCGCTCCCCGCCCTGTCACGCTGCGATAACATTTGGGACGCGGCCTGTCCAGCGGTGGGCGCGCTGCTACCCACGGCTTGTCTTGGGCGGGCGATCCGCTATAGTCCGCCGCCTCCTTGCCGGCCCAGCCGGCTAGGTCCGCGCGGCTGAGCGTCAGGGTTTGGCTCTGACCAGCGGCGGGCCGCGAAACAGCCATAAGGGGAATAGATGCCGTTCTACGAGAATATCTTTATTGCGCGTCAGGACATATCCACCGCCCAGGTGGAAGCCCTGGCCGATACTTTTGCCAATCTCGTCTCCGAGAATGGCGGCAAGGTCGAGAAGCGCGAATACTGGGGTCTGCGCAACCTCTCCTACCGCATCAAGAAGAACCGCAAGGGCCATTACGTGCTCTTCAATCTCGAGGCGCCGGCCGCCGCGGTGAGCGAGCTCGAGCGCAACATGCGTATCAACGAAGACGTGCTGCGCTACCTCACCATCCGCGTCGAGGCGCTCGAGACAGAGCCGTCGGCGATGATGCAGAGCCGCAACCGTGACGAGCGCGACCGTGATCGGGACCGAGACCGCGGCCCGCGCCGCGGCTATGGCGACCGCGACCCGCGCGAAGAAGATAGGGATAGGGATAGGGATAGAGAGCGGGAAAGGGAGATGACCGATGGCCGATAACGACGAACGCCAGGGTGGCGGTGGCCGTCCGGCCGCGCGCCGGCCTTTCTTCCGCCGGCGCAAATCCTGCCCCTTCTCGGGCCCGAACGCGCCGAAGATCGACTACAAGGACGTGAAACTGATGCAGCGCTTCATCTCCGAGCGCGGCAAGATCGTGCCGAGCCGCATCACCGCGGTCTCGACGAAGAAGCAGCGCGAGCTGGCGCAGGCGATCAAGCGCGCGCGCTATCTCGGGCTCCTGCCCTACGCTTTGCGCTAGAGCGAGGCTGACATGTTGGATGTGATCCTCCTCGAGCGGGTCGAGAATCTCGGCCAGATGGGTCAGGTCGTGAAGGTGCGCCCGGGCTATGCGCGCAACTTCCTCCTGCCGCAGAAAAAGGCGCTGCGCGCGACGAAAGAGAACCTTACCTATTTCGAGAAGCAGCGCGCGCAGCTCGAAGCGCAGAACCTGACGCGCAAGAGCGAAGCCGAGCAGGTCGCGGAGAAGCTCAACGGCCTCAAGGTCGTGCTGATCCGTCAGGCGGGCGAGAGCGGCCAGCTCTACGGCTCGGTCTCGGCGCGCGATCTCTCGGACGCGGTGACGGCAGCGGGCTTCACCATCACCCGCGGCCAGATCGTGCTGGAGAAACCGATCAAGACGCTGGGCCTCTTCCCGCTCAAAGTCGTGCTGCATCCGGAAGTCTCAGTGGCCGTGACGGCGAACGTCGCGCAATCGGCCGAAGAGGCCGAGATGCAGGCAGAGGGCATCGATCCACTGAAGCTCGCGGCGGAAGCCTTGGCGCGCGAAGAGGACGAGCAGCGCCAGGCGGCAGCCGAAGCGGCCGCGCAGAACGAAGGCGCGCCCGAGCGCTGACGAAAGACGTAGCCCCCTCACCCCAACCCTCTCCCCGCCGGGGAGAGGGAGGGGCCCGCGCGAAGCGTGGGAGGGTGAGGGGGTCGAGCTTCAACACTTCTCGTTCTAACAACGCGCATCGATAACGATGCGCGTTTTCAATTTCGATCCTCTCGATCTCGTTCGATATCAGGGCCAGTCGCTGCTCTGGGACCGTGCCATTCGCGGCGCGCTCTCGGTGGCAGGACCGAGCATTGTCGGCGTCGCTCTCGGCGATCCGGAGCTCGGCCTCATCGCGACGATTTGCGCGCTCTGGCCGTGGATCAACGATCTCGGCGGCGACATCAAGGACCGCCTCATCAACATGGCGACGAGCGGCGACGCGATCCTCTTGGGCGGATTGCTCGCTTATGTCGCCGGCGACAATTACTGGGCGCAGCTGCTCGTCCTGTTCCTCTGCGCCGTCGCCATCGGCTGGGTGCACAACACCAGCCGCGCCTTCGAGAACGCGGCACGCTGTATGGGCTTCAGTTTCGTCATCGTGGCGTCGCTTCATATCGCCAACCCGCGACTGATCATTCCCGCGCTCGCCGGCAGCGCTTGGGCGCTGCTCATTGTCTGGGTCGATCACCAGCTCCGCCGGCAATATGCCGTCGAGACCGGCGGCAGCGTGCGCAAAGGGCTCGCGCATTTCTGGGGCCCGCATGCCGCGGATTGGCGCTTCGGCCTGCGCTACGCGATCGCCGCGGCGCTCGGCCTCGGCCTCGCCATCCATTTCGGCGCGGCGCATGCCGCTTGGGTGACGATCACGACGCTCGCGGTGATGCGGCCGAATGATTCCGAAAGCGTGCAGCTGGTGTTGCAGCGCGCCTTCGGCACGCTGGTCGGCGTCGGCATCGCGCTCGCCATCGTCTCGCTCAGCCACAATGCCTGGCATCTGACCGCGGTGGCGATCGCCCTCGCCTTCTTCATCTCGCCCGGCATGATCTGGCAACGCTGGAGCGGCTTCGCCGCGATCACGGCGATGGCGCTGGTGCTGCTCGACATGGCGTTGCTGAGCGAAGGCGGCGACCGGCCGCTGCTCTCCGAGCGTATCTACGACACCGCGCTCGGCTGCGCCATCGCCCTCGTCACCACCTGGGTGATCTTCCCAAGCCGCTGGCGGCGCAAGCCGTGAAGCCCGACAAGTCTCGTCTCGCGCGCCGCGCTGCGTGTGCCTCTGCCCTTTTCCGCGAAAGCGCAGTTTGGTAAAAGCTGATGACGCTGGAGGCACCGCTTTGATGCGCCCGCTGTTGATCAGATGCATGGTCGCGTTGCTCGTACTATCGCTGGCAAGCGGTAGCGCCCAGGCGGGGCTTCTCATGTTGACTCAGCCCTGCGAAGAGCACGCGCATAGCCATCACCATGTTGGCGATGCATCCGCGCCTCATTCGCATGATCATCATCACGATACGGGCGACGCCTGTAGCTGTTGCGGCGGGTATTGCTGCATGACCGCAACTTTAGCGGCGCCGGATATCTTCCTCCGACCCATGAAGCTGGCGACGATACGAAGCTTTGTGGAACCGAGCCAATCGCTTTCCGGTCGGGAACTCATTCCCGATCCCGACCCTCCCAGACCCTCCCCGCTCATCTAACCCTGGCGCTCGCGCGCTCAGGGGA
>DATMZZ010000205.1:0-14433 GCA_035573175.1 Allostellaceae bacterium | reverse complement strand
TCCCATGCCCCGGATTTGTTGCTGACGGACGATAGATTTGGCCACGCGGCTTGGCAATTGCCCCGTAGCCGCTGCCGCGCCAATGTGTGAAAGAACCGACCAATCACGCGGGGAGGGTGGCCATGGCGCAGAATGAAGGCGAGCGGCCGAAGGTCGAGCTGATCCACCCGGCCGAGCTGGTGAAAGCGCCGCCGGTACCGGTGCCCGGCATCAAGGTCGACGCGAATGTCTATGTCACGATGCGCGACGGGGTGAAGCTCGCGGTCGATGTCTATCTGCCGGAGCAGGACGGGAAATACCCGGCGCTGCTGTCGCTCTCGCCCTACAACAAGGACATTCAGCGCAAGCCGCCGCATTGGAGCCACGCGATCGAAAGCGGTGCGACGTCGTTCTACGTGCCGAAAGGCTATGTGCATGTGATCGCGCAGGGCCGCGGCGGCGGGCTCAGCCAGGGCTCGTGGCGCTGGTTCGATGAGCATGAGCGCACCGACGGCTACGATCTCATCGAGTGGATGGCGCAGCAGCCCTGGTGTACTTGCCATGTCGGCATGATCGGCGACAGCTATTGGAGCTGGAGCCAATACATCGCCGCGGCGGCGCAGCCGCCGCATCTCAAATGCATCTGCCAATGCGATGCGACGACCGATCTCTATCGCGACGCCTGCTATCAGGGCGGCCTCTACAACGCCGAGTTCATGAACAATTGGATCAATTACCACACCAATATGTTCGTGTGGCCCGGACCGGTCGAAGGCAAGAAGCCGCCGATGAATCTGCATTACGAGATCGCGAGCCACCCGACCGACGGGCCGTTCTATTGGGACCGCTCGGCTTGGACCAAACTCGACAAGATCAGGACGCCGGTGATGAGCATCGTGCCGCAAGGCGGCGCGATGCATATGCGCGGCCAACTCGCCGGCTGGACCGAGATCCATGCACCGAAGAAGCTGCTGGTCGTGCCACCGACCGGCTTCTGGTCGCATATGCGCTATCTGACCGACCGCAATCTCAATCGCCAGATGCTGCGCTGGTTCGATTACTGGCTGAAAGGCATCGATAACGGCATCCTTGCCGAGCCGCCGGTGGCGATCTTCGACAGCGGCACGCGCGCCTGGCGCCATGAGAGCGAATATCCGCTCGCGCGTACACAATGGACGAAGTTCCACCTGAGCGGCGAGGGGCTCGGATCGGCGGTGCCGAGCGGCAACGCCGAGCCGCGCAGCTATCGCATGCCGGACTCTTACGCGCAGCTCATCGCCGGCAAGCCCGCGCTTGCCTATACGACGGCGCCGGTCGAGCAACCGCTGACCATCCAAGGCCCGGCGAGCCTGACCTTCTACGCATCATCCTCGCAGATCGACACGGCATGGTTCGTGAAGCTCGCGGATATTCCGCCCGAGGGGCCGCCACGCAATCTGAGCCGAGGTCTTCTCAAGGCCTCGTTCCGCGAGGTCGATGCGGGGCGCTCGCATCCCGGCCGGCCGTTCCATGCGTTCATGAAGCAGGAGCTGCTCGAGCCCGGCAAGATCTACGAATTCCAGATCGAGCTGCGCCCGCTCTTCCATACGCTGCAGAAAGGTCATCGCCTGCAGTTGCAGATCTCGAGCGAGGATATCCAGTACACCAATCCGCTGCGCCAGATCGATGTGCTGCTGCTGCACTGGCCGGTCGAGAACACGATCTATGCCGATGCGGCGCATCCGTCGCATCTGCTGCTGCCGGTGATTCCGAGCGCGCCGGAGATTGCGCCGGTGAAATCGCCGGTCGCCGACATCAACTGGCCGCTGACGCCGGGCTCGTGGTCGCCCAATACCGATGGCTGGCCACTGACAGGGGATTAGCGCGGTGCTGGCGTTCGGCCGGACGCCTTGCGATGACGGTGTCATCGAAGCCGGTGCCATGGGGCAGCCCTGCGCCGAGAGCAGCAAGCCTTGGGTGCTGGCGGCGACGATCCTCGGCTCCAGCATGGCTTTCATCGACGCGACCGTCATCAATGTCGCGTTGCCTGCGATTCAATCCGAACTCGCCGTATCGGTCGCGGCGGCGCAATGGGTGATCAACGCTTACCTCCTGCTGCTCGGCTCCCTGATCCTGGTTGGCGGCGCGGCGGGCGATCGCTTCGGCCGCCGCCGCATCTTCATACTCGGCACGGTGCTGTTCACCGCTGCATCCATGGCCTGCGGTTTGGCGCCCAATGCCACGACCCTGATCGCCTCGCGCGGTTTACAAGGCATCGGTGGCGCGATGCTGATGCCGGAAAGCCTCGCCATCATCAGCGCGACGTTTCCCGAGGAAGAGCGCGGCAAGGCGATCGGCACCTGGGCCGGGTTCTCGGCGCTGACCACGGCGCTGGGTCCGGTGCTCGGCGGCGCGCTCGTCGATACGCTGAGCTGGCGCGCCGTGTTCTTCATCAATCTGCCGCTGGCCGTGATCGCCATAGCAGTCGCGCTCCGCCATGTGCCGGAGAGTCATGGCGAAGACGATGTCGCTATCGATTGGCAGGGCGGCGTGCTTGCCAGCCTTGGCCTTTTCGGCATCGCCTATGGGACGAGTGAGGCGGGCACCACGCGCTGGAGCGAAGCGATCGTCTATGGACCGATGCTTACCGGTTTCGTCGTGCTCGCGATCTTCCTCTGGTGGGAGGCACGGGCGAAAGCGCCGATGATGCCGCTCGCGCTGTTTCGCGCGCCCGCCTTCAGTGGCGCGAATGCGATCACTTTTCTGCTCTATGCCGCGCTGAACGGCGCGCTGTTCTTTCTGCCGTACGATCTCATTCGCTTGCAGGGCTATTCCGCAGCGGGCGCCGGCGCAACCTTCCTGCCCTTCAGCCTCATCATGGGCGGTCTGTCGCGCTGGTCCGGTGCGTTTGTCGATCGTACCGGCGCGCGGCTGCCTTTGATGATCGGACCCGTCATCGTCGCGGCCGGCATGGCGGTGCTCGCGTTGCCGGGAATCGGCGGCTCCTACTGGACGACGTTTTTCCCGGCGATGCTGGTGCTGGGGATCGGCATGACGATCAGCGTCGCGCCGCTGACGACGGCGGTCATGGGCGCTGTCGATGAGCGCCACGCCGGCACCGCGTCGGGTATCAACAACGCCGTCGCGCGGATTGCCGGCATGCTCGCCGTGGCACTCTTTGGCGCGCTCGCGGTTGGTGTTTTCGGTCAGGCGGTCGATGCTTCGCTCGCCTCGCTGCAACTTGCACCCGATCTGCGTAGCGCGGTGGAAGCGCAGATTCCCCGACTGACCGAAGCCGCCGTGCCGGCCGGCATCGACGGCGCGCTGAAGCAGGCCGTCGAGAACGCATTCGAGCTTTCGTTCCTTCGGGCGTTTCGTATCGTCATGCTGACCGCTGCGGGGCTGGTCCTGGCGAGCGCAATTTGTGCGGCGCTGACGATCCCGAAAACAGCGCATGAGGGTACCCGCCAGCCCGGCAAGTCCGCTCCGCAAGATTGAGCGCTTTTCCCGGGTTGGCTTCGCGCGCAACCCATGCGATGGTGCAGCTCAGGCGTCATCGATAACGGCGTCTGGGGGATCGGGGGGATTTATGTCTGAGATGTCGCGGGTTTCCGATCGATCGATTGCCGCACGGCTCGAGCGGCTGCCGTATTCGCGCTGGCACATCACGGTGACGGCATTCCTCGGCGTCGCGATCTTCTTCGACGGCTTCGATGCGCTGACCACGGCCTATGTATTGCCGGTGCTGATCCGCGAGTGGCATATCGCGCCGCAGAGCGTCGGCGGGCTGATCTCGATCGCCAATCTCGGCCAGGCGCTCGGCGCGCTCTTCTTCGGCTGGCTGGCGGAGCGCATCGGCCGCGTCCGGACCGCGCAGATCACCATCGCGCTTTACGCGACGATGAGCCTCGTCTGCGCCTTCACCTCGAGTTACCAGGAGCTGTTCTGGTGCCGCTTCTTCGAAGGCGTCGGCCTCGGTGGCGAGATTCCGGTTGCCTCGACCTATATCAGCGAGATCCTGCGGGCCGATCGCCGCGGCGGATCGTTCCTCGGCTATCAGATCATCTTCCCGGTGGGGCTGCTCGGCGCCGGCATCATCGGCGCGATCGTCGTGCCCAATCTCGGCTGGCAATGGATGTTCATCATCGGCGCGATCCCAGCGCTGATCTCGCTCGTCCTGCGCCGCTATTGCCCGGAATCGCCGCGCTGGCTGGCGCAGAAAGGCCGGATCGACGAAGCCGACAAAATCATGACCGAGATCGAGCGCAAGGTTTCGCGCGACGGCCGCGACCCGTTGCCGCCGGTCGTGCCGATCAAGACCCAGCCGCTCGGCGCGCGTACGCGCTGGCAGGAGCTTTTCCAGGGACCCTATCTCCGGCGCACGCTGATCGTCTGGGTGCTGTGGGCCTCGACCTATCTCGTCTCGCAAGGGCTGCAGAGCTGGATCCCGACGCTCTATCGCGAGGTCTATCATCTCAGCCTGCAGCAATCGCTCAATTACGCGGTCGCAGCGCCGATCGGCACGTTGATCGGCGCGCTGTTCTGCGCCCTGCTGATCGACCGCACCGGGCGGCGGCTTTGGTTCATCGGCGCCTATACGCTGCTGGTCTGCGGGCTGCTGCAGCTTTGGCTCGTGGGCTCCGCGACCGCTTTCGGCATGATGCTCGGCTACGCTTTCTGCACGCTCTGGACCGGCTCGGTCAGCATGAGCATCTTCCTCTATACGGCTGAGATTTATCCGACACGCATGCGTGCCCTCGGGATATCTTGGGCGACGTTCTGGCTGCGCCTTGCCGCGACGGTCGGCCCGATTCTGGTCGGCTTCGTCCTGCCGGCCTATGGCATCGGCGGCGTATTCTTCCTGTTCTCGATTATCACCTGCATCGGTCTGATCGCCGCGATCTTCATGACCGAGACGACCAAGCGCGTGCTGGAAGAGGTATCGCCCTAACCCGATTGAGTCCCTGGCCGCTGCTCGGCGAGTGGAGTATTTTCTCCTGGTGTGAGACGGGGGATTTTGCGATGGGGCAGGGTGAAGCTCGACGCGTGACGCGCGCCTATCGTGCTGCCGGTGCGGCGCTGATTCTGGCGGCACCGTTGGCGGGCTGTAAGCCCGACAACAAGTATGTCGCGCCACCGCCGGCGGCGGTGACCGTCGCCCATCCCGAAGCCCGCAATATCACGCGCTACTACGAGACCAGCGGCACCACGGCTGCCGTCGATCAGGCCGATCTGATGGCGCGGATCCAGGGCTTCCTGGTGTCGCAAAACTATACCGATGGCCAGGCAGTCAAAAAGGGCGCTCTGCTCTTCACCATCGAGCCGCCGCCCTACAAGGCCAAGCTTGACCAGGCTCAGGCACAACAGGACGCTGCGCAGGCTTTGGTCGCGCAAAGCGACGCCGAGTACAATCGCAATGCCAGCCTCACCAAGAATAATTTCGTGTCGGGGACCACCCTCGACCAATCGCGCTCGCTGCGCGACAGCAATCGCGCCAATCTGGTCGCGGCGCAGGCGAATACCGAGCTTGCGAAGATCAATTACGACTATACGCAGGTCACGGCGCCTTTCGATGGCGTGGTGACGGCGCATCTCGTTTCGGTGGGCTCGTTGGTCGGCGCGAACAATCCGACCAAGCTCGCAACGATCTTGCAGCTCGATCCGATCGACGTGAACTTCAATGTCAGCGATCAGGAGCTGCAGCGCTATCGCGCCGCCCTGGCC
This sequence comes from Allostellaceae bacterium, assembly GCA_035573175.1. Classification (GTDB taxonomy): domain Bacteria; phylum Pseudomonadota; class Alphaproteobacteria; order ATCC43930; family CGMCC-115725; genus CAIKMD01. The sequence goes on along the minus strand of DATMZZ010000205.1, from coordinate 8,751 downwards.
GCCAAGGGCGTGACGCGCGAGGCGCTCGGCCCGATCCCGGTGGAGGTCGGGCTCGATACCGAGACCGGCTATCCGCATAGCGGCACGGTCGATTACGTCGCGCCGCTGGTCGACAATACGACCGGGACGGTCGCGGTCCGTGCCAAGCTTGCGAATGAGGGGCATCCCCTGCTGCCGGGCAACTTCGTCCGCGTGCGCGTACCGCTGCAGCGCGACGTGCCCGCGCTGCTGGTGCCGACCGCAGCAATCGGCCGCGATCAGGCCGGCAGCTATGTGCTCACGGTCGGCAGCGGCGATGTCGTCCAGCAAAAGCGCGTGACCCTCGGCCCGACGGTCGACACGATGCGCGTGGTCGACAGTGGTCTCGGCGCCGAAGACAACGTCGTCGTTGCCGGGCTGCAGCGCGCTGTGCCGGGCGAGAAGGTGCAGCCGCGGGTCCAGACGGCCTCGGCCGCAAAATGAAAAACCGGGCGTGATCTCGAAATTCTTCATCGAGCGGCCAGTCCTCGCTAACGTCATCGCGCTGGTGACGATATTGATCGGCGTAGTGGCGATCTTCGGTTTGCCGGTCAGCCAATATCCCAATGTGGTGCCGCCGACGATCGCGGTGACGGCGCGTTATCCCGGTGCCAGCGCGCAATCGGTCATCGATACAGTGGCGCTGCCGATCGAATTGCAGGTCAATGGCGTGCCCGGCATGCTCTATATGCAATCGACCAGCGGATCGGACGGCACCTATAACCTGATCGTCACTTTCGACATCGGCACCGATCTCAACTTCGCGCAGGTCCTGGTCGAGAACCGGGTCAACGCCGCGCTCGCAAGCTTGCCGCAGGCCGTGCAGGCGCAAGGCGTCAACGTTCAACAGAAATCGACCGCGATCCTCGAGATCGTCACGCTGAGCGCCAGCGATCCGCGCTATGACGGGCTCTACCTCAGCAATTTCGCGACGCTCAACCTCGTCAATGAGCTCGCGCGCGTGCCCGGCGTCGGCAATGTCAACGTGTTCGGCGCCGGACAATATGCGATGCGCGTCTGGCTCGATCCGGAGCGCTTGCGGGCGCTCAATCTGATGCCGGAAGACGTGATCCAGGCGATCCAGAGCGAAAGCCAGGAGGCAACAGCCGGGCAGCTCGGCGCGCCGCCGGCGCCGTCCAATCAGGTATTTCAATACACCGTCAACGTCTCGGGCCGGCTCAGCGATCCGGCACAATTCGGCGACATCGTCGTGAAGACCGGCAGCGATCCCGGCACGCTGGTGACGCGGGTGCGCGATCTCGGCCGCGTCGAGATCGGTGCGCAGACCTATGGTCAGATCTTCACGCTCGACGGCAAGCCCGCCGCCGGCATCGCGATCTATCAGGCGCCGAACGCCAACGCCCTGGAAGTCGAGAAAGCGGTCGGCGCCAAAATGGCGGCGCTCGCGCGTACCTTTCCGCAAGGCATTTCTTATTCCGTGCCCTTCGATACGACGAAGTTCGTCAGTGCGTCGATCGACGAGGTCTATAAGACCCTGATCGAGGCGGCGGTGCTGGTCCTCGTCGTGATTGTTTTCTTCCTCCAGGATTGGCGCGCGACCCTGGTGCCGGCGACGACTGTACCGGTGACGATCATCGGCGCCTTCGCGGCGATGGCGGCGCTCGGTTTCACCGTCAATCTCTCGACGCTCTTCGCGCTGGTTCTGGCGATCGGTATCGTCGTCGATGATGCGATCGTGGTCGTCGAAGGCGCGGCGCATCATGTCGAGCGCGGTCTCGCGCCGCCGGCTGCCGCGATCAAGGCGATGGACGAGCTGTTCGGCCCGATCATCGGCATCACGCTGGTGCTGTTGGCGGTCTTCATTCCCGCGGCTTTTCTGCCCGGCCTGACCGGAAAGCTCTATGCGCAATTCGCCGTCGTGATGGCGGCGACGGCGCTGATCAGCGCCATCAACGCGGCGACCCTGAAGCCGACGCAATGCGCACTCTGGCTGCGGCCGACGGTCCCGGAGGAGCGCCGCAATGTCGTCTTTCGCGGCTTCAACCGCCTCTATCATCCGTTCGAGCGTTTCTACACGCGGCTCATCGGCGCGATGACACGCCGTGCCGCGATCATGGCCGGCGTGGCGCTTGCGATTATGGCACTGAGTGTTTATGGGCTCGCCAAGCTGCCGACCGCTTTCCTGCCGCTCGAAGACCAGGGCTACATGCTCGTCGCGATCAATCTGCCGGATGGCGCCGCGTTGCAGCGCACGCAGGCGGCGCTCGACGATGTCGGCAAGCGCGTTCGTGCGGTGCCCGGCGTGGCTCAGGTGCTGACCATCGCCGGCGTCTCCGCGCTCGACAACAATGCCAGCCTCTCGAGTGCCGGCGTCGCTTATGTAATCCTCAAGGATTGGAGCGAGCGCGGCGCGGATGAGGGCTTGCTCGGCACCTATAATAATCTCAACACGGCTCTCGCGCCGGTCCAAACCGCGCAGATCTTGGTAATTCCGCCGCCGGCGATTCAAGGCATCGGCAATTCGGGCGGCTTCTCAATGATGACGGAGTTGCGGAACGGCAGCTTCGACTATGCCGAGCTGCAAGCCACGACGCGCGAGATCATCGAGCGCGCGACCGCGCAAAGCGCGGTAACCCATGTCGCCAGCACGTTCCGCGCCGAGGCGCCGCAATTCCATATTGATATCGACCGCATCAAGGCATCATCGCTGCATGTCTCGCTCAACGACATTTTTCAGACGATGGCGGGCTATCTCGGCTCGGCCTATGTGAACCAGATCGTCACTTTCGGCCGCGTCTATCAGGTCTATGTGCAGGCCGACAGTACATACCGCGCGACCCCCGAAGCCCTCGGACAGCTCACCGTGCGCAGCAGCGCCGGCAACATGATCCCGCTCAGTTCGCTGCTGACGGTCGAGCCGGTGGTCGCGCCGGGATTGATCACCCTCTACAACCTCTATCCGGCGGCAACGATCCTCGGCCAGCCGGCGCCGGGGTTCAGCTCGGGCGAGGCGCTCTCGTTGATGGACGAGATCGCGGCGAGCGTCATGCCGCCCGGGACGGCGAGCGATTGGACGGCGATGTCCTATCAGGAGAAGCTGGTCGGCGGGCAGATCTATGTCGTCTTCGGCTTGGCGATGCTGCTCGTCTATCTGTTGCTCGCGGCGCAGTATGAGAGCTGGATCGCGCCGATCGCCGTGGTCGTCTCTGTGCCGCTGTCACTGGTTGGGCCGGTGCTTGTGCTGCGCAGCCTCGGCGTCGCCAACAATCTCTACACACAGATCGGCCTGGTGCTGCTCATCGCCTTGGCGGCGAAGAATGCGATCCTGATCGTCGAAGTGGCGCGCGAGCGCCGCGCCGAGGGGCGCGAAATCATCGAGAGCGCCGTCGCCGCGGCGCAAACCCGGTTCCGCCCGATCCTGATGACGAGCTTCGCTTTTATCCTCGGCATGCTGCCGCTGGTTCTCGCGACCGGCGCCGGCGCCAATGCGCGGCGCTCGATCGGTGTCTCGGTGGCAAGCGGCATGCTCGCCTCGACCTGCCTTGCGGTGCTGTTCGTGCCGTCTTTCTTCGTGCTGCTGCAGCGCCACGAGGAAGCACGCCTCGCCGCCAAGCGCAAACGCGCTGCCGCAGCCGCCGATTAGGCGGCGAGCGGCTTCAGCACCTCGGGCACTTCGTCTTTCTTCAGGCCCATCAGCTTCAGTGCCGTGCCGGCGAAAATCTGCGCACGCTGCGCCTCGGTGACCGGCAGGTCTTTGACGAGCTGGATCGCGCGCGGCTTCAGCCAAGTGAGCGGCGGCGCGTCGCTGCCATAGACGACGTGATCGACGCCCACCGTCTCCATCGCGCATTTCGCGGCGGGAAGGGCATAGCAGGCGAGATCGAGATACATTTTCTTGAGGTAGTGGCTCGGCGGCGCCTTGATGAGCACCGGCGCGTAGGAGCCGAGGAAGCTGTCCTCGCGCATCTCATAAGCGTAATCCATGCGGCCGATGACTTCGGAAATGCCGCCGCCCAAATGCGAGCCGACGATCTTCACGTTGGGAAAGCGCTCGAGGATGCCGCGCACGATCAGCCGCGCGAGGCAGAGCATGTTGTCCGCCGGCCGGCCGATCGAGGAATTGAGTCCGTAATTGCGCATCCGCTCTTCGCCATAGGCGCTCGCCGGCGGATGGATGAAGACCGGCTTGTCGTATTGCGTCAGCATTTCCCAGAAGCCGAGCGCTTCGTCGTCATCTGGATAGGTCTTCCACATGCTCGACGTGATGAAGACGCCTTTGAGCTTGAGCTGCGCGAAGGCGCGCACCAGCTCTTTGTTGAAATCGTCGCCCGCGGTCGGCACGGTCGAGGCGAAGCACACGACCTTGCCGCGATACTTCTCCTGCAACCCGGCGGCGCGGTCGTGCCATGCCTTCAGCGTGTCGAGCGCTTTTGGCTTGTCGTAGTCCTTGAGCTGGTGGATCGAATCCGTGACGACTGACAGCGCGATGTCGGTCTTGTCATGTGCCTCGATCACATTCTCGATCGTGAGCGGGCATTTGCCGCGCCAATGCGGATCGAGCGTGTCCTCGGGCGGGATGACATGGGTATGCCATTCGACGATCGGCTGCATGATTTCCTCCTCATCACGGCGTAGCCGAAGTTTAGGCAACGTCACGCGAAGCGCCAATGGCGAGGGGCGCGACGGCTTTCTAGATTGGTTCGCGGGACAGGTTGGGGAGTTCGCATGCGGCGGAGGATCGCGATCGTCATCATGGCCGCCGCATTGGCAGGCTGCACGACGACGACCAGTGTCGTGCCAGATTTCGCCGCCAAGCCCTACGTGCCCTTCAATCGCGAAGACGCCGTCGCGATCGCGCTGCGCGAATGGCGGCTGTTCGGCAGCATTAGTGATTTGCCCGGCTCGCCCGAGCCGGCGGTGGTGAAGCCGGAGCGTGCGCCGGGGCTGTGGGAGCGCGTCGGCGAGTATTGGTGGCTGGGCTTGGGCGGGAAGGGCCGCGAGGCGCGTTGGACCGGTAAGCATGACGACAACGGCCGCGTCTTTCCGGCGATGAATGACGAGCATTACGCCTGGTCGGCGGCGTTCATCTCCTATGTCATGCGCATCGCCGGCGCCGGCGATCGCTTCCCTTATGCGCCCAATCACGCCGCCTATGTGAACGCGGCAGCGTCGGGCCGCTCATCGATCCTCATCGCGCAGGCGCCGCAATCCTACACGCCGAAGCCCGGCGATCTCATGTGCTTCGGCCGTGAATGGGCGTCGCATCTGCGCTTCGGCGATCTGCCGACCGGTGGCTTCTGGCCGGGTCATTGCGCTGTGGTCGTCGCGCGCCAGGACAACACGCTGAGCGTTGTCGGCGGCAATGAGGAGGATGCGGTGACGATGGATCACGTGACCATCGGCAGCGATAGACGGCTCATGAGTGTCGTTTACCCGACAGAATGGCCGATCGTGATCGAAGTGCGATACGATCTGGAGAGCGATCCGAATCGTGGATGAGACGCGCTCTCGTCGATGTGATCGAAATATTCCGAACAAATTTTAGGCAGGCGCGTTTCGGCCATGGTCGATCCGCAATCACGCGCCTTGGAGGCGACATTGCTCAACCGGCTCAAATCGGCCTATCGCGCCATCAGCCCCATCGTTCTCGGAACGCCGTTGATTCTCGTCGATATCGGCGCGGCCGGCGGGCTGCAGCCGAAATGGCGCCGCTACCGGCATCAGACGCGTCCGGTGATGTTCGAGCCCAATCCGGCCGAAGCCGCGCGCTTGCGTTCGGCACCCGACACAATCGTCGTCGAGAGCGGTCTCGCCGCGGAGGCGGGCACGCATACGCTCAACATCGCGCATTGGTTCGGCTGCTCGTCGATGCTCGATACCGATCCCTCGACGCTTGAGGGGTACAAGATCGCGCCGCTCTACGCGACCGAGCAGCAGGTGAGCATCGATTGCAGACGCTATGACGAGCTCTATCGCGAGGGAAAAGTTCCGGCGCCCGATGCGATCAAGGTCGATGTCGAAGGCTACGAATATCAGGTGCTATCGGGTTTCGGCGATCTGCTGCATGGCGTGCTCGGCATCGAAGCCGAGGCCTGGTTCTACCCCGTCTTCAAAGGACAGAAACTGTTGCACGACCTTGTCGCCATGCTCGGCGCTTACGATCTGCGGCTGCGGCGTCTCGAGAAGGTGCCGGGCTTCGAGGGCGACATGGTCTGCGTCAACGCGTTCTTCACGCGCGGCAAGGCGCGGCATGCAGAGCTCACGCCCGAGCAGCAGCCGAAATTCGCGCTGCTCGAGCGTGTGTGGTCGCTGGATATGATCTAGGACTTCGCCTCGGCCAGGGTAGCCGGAGCGGCGCCACCGCGGCGTGCCGGGAAAGCGTAGGTGCCCAGCGCCAGTGCCAAGCCACAGCAGATCAGCAACAGGACTTCGAAGCCCATCGCCGCCGTCACGTAGGAGCCGGTCTTGTCGAAGGACACGCCCATCAGGAACGGGCCAAGGCCGTTGCCGAGCGAGAAGATGCCGATCATGAAGCCGTAGATCGTGCCGAAGGATTTGAGGCCGAAATACCGGCTGATGAAATAGGGGATCAGATCGCCCTCGGCCCCGAGGCCCAAGCCGCAGAGGATGGTGCCGGCAAAGGCGACCGGCAGGCCGCCGACGCCACTGGCGAGGAGCGCGATACCCGTGGCGGCGATCAGGAAGAACACCGTCGCGACATAGGGACCGAAAATACGGTCGAGGCAATAGCCGGAGGCCAGCCGTCCGGCGATCAGCGCAAAGCCCGCCGACGACAGTACGCTGGTAGCGACCGCCGGCGAATAGCCGCGGTCCGTCATCTCGGCGACGATGTGCGTAATCGTGCCGTTGATCGCGATCGCCGAGAAGAAGAAGATCCCCAGCATCAGATAGAAGCGCTTGTCGGTTTTGACGATCACCATCGCATCGGGGCCAATCGGCGGTGCGACGGCGCGACCGGTTTGCGACCGGTTCGGCTCGCCGAGGAACAGCGCGATCATGGGGAAAGCGAAGATCAAGAGCGTGATGCCCATGCCGACAAAGGCGAGGCGCCAGCCGAAATGGTCGATGAGGAATTGCGCGATCTTCGGCATCACGACGGTGCCGAGACCGACGCCCGACACGGCGATGCCGAGAGCGATGCCGCGGTAATCCTCGAAGCGGCTCGACACCACTTTCGAATAACCCATCGGTGTCTGCACATGGCCGGCGACCGCGGCACAGGCGGCGATGGTGTAAAGCATCACGAGCGAGGGCTGCAGCATCGAGAAAGAGGCGATGAACGCTGCGTAGATGACGATGCCGGGCAGAGCGACACGCCGCACCCCGTATATATCCATCAGCTTGCCAACGATCGGCGTGACGATCACCGCGACTACGCCGGCGAGGAACATGGCCGAGGTGATGGTGGCACGTCCCCAGCCGAGCTCTTCGGTGATTGGCTTGAGGAAGACCGAGAACGTGAAAATGCTGATGACGCCGTTATTGGCCATCAGGCCGATGAAACAGCCGACGACGACCAACCACCGGTTATCGATGATCTTACGCATCACTCCCCCTTTGTGTTGCGGCGCCCATTGCGAGCGCGCTGTTGCTAGATCATTTCTGCCAGTTCAATAGCACGCCCAGTGTCTGCGGCGAATCTTCGATCAGGCGATAAGCATCGGCGACGCGTGTCGCCGGGAATTCATGCTCGATCAGCGGCCTTGTATCGAGCCGGCCGCTGGCGATAAACCGCAGCGTCAGCGCGGCCTCGTCCCACGCGTTCCAGCGTCCGTCGGAATTGTCGAGCGTCGGCCGGGTCAGCACCTGCGCGCCGACGATCGTGAGGCCTTTGCGATGCACATGGGTATAGAAGTCGACCTCAGGCGTCGTGCCGCGCGTCGAGCCGAGCAACACGACGCGGCCGTTGCGGCCGCAAAGCTTGAAGGCGAGGTTCACGACATCGGGCCGACCGGTTGCCTCGATGACGACGCGTGGCGTGTTGCCGGCCATCAGCGGATGACCCTTCGCCAACTCTTCGGGCGTCGCATAGGTCGCATCGATGCCGAGTTTCAGCGCCAGCTCGCGGCGCGCCGCGACTGGATCGAGGCCGAGAACGGGAAAGCCGCCGGCAAGCCGTGCGCATTGCGCGGCGTAGAGCCCGACCGGGCCGAGGCCGATCACCAGAACGGATTCGCCGAGATCGATGCGGCCGTAACGCGCGCCAGTGACGCCGACGCTGACGATGCCGAAAGGCGCGCTCTCTTTGAGCTTCGCCTCGCTGAGATCGGACGGCAGCTTCCAAAGATAATGCAGCCCAACTGCGGGCGCGTCCGGCATGATCGGCGAGCGGAACTGCTCGCGGTATTTGGGCGCGACCTCGCCGGGGCCGAGCGTCTCGGGGACGAGATAATGACTGACATGCGGCACTCGCGTCGCTACGCGATCGCCGGGCTTGAAATGCGTGACCGCGCTGCCGACCGCCAGCACGCGGCCGACATTCGAATAGCCGGGCGGGAAGGGGAAGCCGCGGCGATTGGTGATCGTGTTCGGTTCGGCGAGCAGGAAGGCGCGCTCGGTGCCGGGGCTGATCGCGGTGTAGAGCGTCTCGACGAGAAGCTGGTTCTCATCCGGCTCGCTGACGTTGACGGGCTCGAGCGAGACTTTGCCGCGCGCGGTGAAAAGCGCCTGCTTCGCTTCCATCGGCTTCGCCTAATTCAGCTTGCGGATCGGGTCGCGCCCGTCCCAGCCCTCGGCCGCTTCGGCGATGCG
>DATMZZ010000204.1:0-3056 GCA_035573175.1 Allostellaceae bacterium | reverse complement strand
CGCCGGGCGTTCGCGATGGCTGGCATCGAGGACATTGACCGCGCCGGTGAGATTGACGCGGTGCGCGTTGAGCCATTGACGCTGGCTCTGCGGTACCGAGGCAAAGCCAGCCAGATGGAAGCAGCCCGCAACCCCCTGCATCGCGCGGCGCACGACCGCCGGATCCGCGATATCGCCCTGGAGCAATTCCACGCCCGACGGCAGTAAAGTGGTGGAGCCATTCGAGAGGTCGTCGAGCACGCGCACGGCCTCGCCGCGCGCCGCCAGCGCCGCGGTCAGCCGCGCGCCGATAAAGCCACAGCCCCCGGTGATGAGGACCGGCGGCCGCGCAGTCGCTTGGCTGCGCCGTGTCACGCCATTGGGGAAGGCGAAGCCGTCCGCCATCAGCGAGCCCTCGGGCGGGATGTCGAAGCCGCGTTAACCAAGGAATTTCCTCTATTTACCGGCTTATCCTAGCGCGGCGGCTCGCTTAGGGCCAGAACTCAGTTATTAATTTATGAAGATAATCAATTGGAATCACTAAGGTTTTTAACCTTAAAGACGCACAGCCAACCGTCGCCGGAGAGATTTAGAGCTTAGAGGAAACGGTGTTGAAGGTGCTGTTGATCGGCGGCGCAATCGCCGGTAGCGCGGCAACGATTGCCATGGCGATCAGCATTGCTACCAGCGCGTACTCAATGGCCGTTGCGCCGGCATTATTCTTTGAAAAACAATAAGCAAGAAGACGCAAGCGAAGCGCGGCGCGGATCTTTTGCATGCGCCGATGGTCTCATGCCGCGGATTAATCAGGCGTTAAGCTGGGTGTTATTTATCCGTTAGCTTATGCGCTTCGCGCTTGTTTTTAATCCAATTCGGATTGCGCGCGGTATGGGTTGGCGAGGCGAACGGTGCCGGGACGCCGAGATCGTCGCCGGCATGCCAGGCCCAGCGCGGATCGTCGATATAGCCGCGGCCGACGGCGACCATATCCGCCTGCCCCTCGGTGACGACCGCCTCAGCCTGTGTGCCGGTGAAGATCATGCCGACAGCTCGCGTCGGGATTCCAACCTCGCGCCGGATGCGCTCGGCGAATTTGACCTGATAGCCGGCGCGGATCAACGGCGGGACCATCGAGACGACTCCGCCGCTCGAGCAGCAGATGAAATCGCAGCCGGCTTCCTTGAGTGCCTTGGCAAAGACGATCGTGTCTTCGATCGTCGTGCCGCCATCGACCCAATCGACGCAGGAGAGACGCACGCCTAGCGGCTTCTCCTCCGGCCACACCTCGCGCATCGCGCGAAACACCTGCAGCGGGAATCGCATGCGATTTTCGATCGGGCCGCCATAGTCGTCCTCGCGCCGATTCGAGAGCGGCGAGAAGAAGGACGAGAGCAAATAGCCGTGCGCGCCATGCATCTCGCAGCTATCGAAGCCGGCCCGCGCCGCGCGCCGCGTTGCATCGACGAAAGCCGCGAGCACGCGCTCGAAATCTTCGCACACCATGGCGCGTGGCACGCCGTAACCCTCGCCGAAGGGAATCGCCGATGGCGCAATGGTCTGCCAGCCACCCTTCTCCTGCGGCAGGAATTTGCCGCCGCGCCACGGCACATCGCATGACGCCTTACGCCCGGCATGCGCGATCTGGATGCCGATCTTCGCCGCGCCGTATTTGCGGCAGGATGCGAGCACGCGAGTCATCGCCGCTTCATGCGCATCGTCCCAGAGCCCAGCGCACCACGGCGTGATGCGGCCGATCGGCTCAACATTCGTCATCGCGACGACGACGAGTCCCGCGCCGGAGATCGCAAGCGCGGGCAGATGCTGCGCGTGCCAATCCGACGCGACGCCATCGTCAGAGCTGTATTGGCACAGCGGCGGCACGACGATGCGATTATCGAGCGTAAGACGACGCAGTGTGATGGGAGTGAAGAGCTGGCTCATGGCGCGCGAGACTATCCTGCGGTCTCTGCGCGAGCAATCAATCAACTATTTCTCGAGGAGATGCCCCGAGCCGCCTCGCCTGCCATCTGGAGGATTGGGGGGTGCAGGCGAGACGGACCCGAGGGTCGAAAAAGCCCGCCAAGGGGGTCGAGCGGGCAGGCGGCAGAGCCGCTTGACCCGCATTACCGCGCAAACCACCGCGCGATCCAAGTTAAACTTATTTCACGAAGATGGGCGATTGAAACGCTCCGCCAATCGCTGAGCAACGCGTGCACTGACGAAGTGAGACACATCGCCGCCAAGCTGGCCAATCTCTTTCACAAATCGCGATGAGATGAACTGATATTTGTCCGACGCCATCAGGAAGACGGTCTCGACTTTCGGATTGAGCCGATTGTTCATACCAGCCATCTGAAATTCGTATTCGAAATCGCTGACCGCACGCAGGCCGCGGATGATGACCGAAGCGCTCACCTCGACCGCGAAATGCATCAGCAGATTGTCGAAAGCGCGCACCTCGATACGTTTCGCTGCAACGGGATCGAGATGCTGCAGCTCTTCGCGCACGATCGTGACACGCTCGTCCGTGCTGAAGAGCGGCCCCTTGCCGGCATTGCGCGCGACGCCGACAACGAGTCGATCGACGATCTTCACCGCGCGCAGAATGATATCCGCGTGACCGTTGGTGATCGGATCGAAAGTGCCGGGATAGACGCCGATTCGCTCATTCATCAAGCCTCTCCCCCTTCGCCGGCCCCCGCATCGCCAGCCGCATCGCGATTGCCGACATCCTCGCCCGTATCGGGCAGCCGCGCCACCGAGACGACGCGCTCGCCCTCATCGACCTTGAACACGGTTACGCCGCCACTGCGCCGCCGACGAATGCTGATATCGTCGACCGGCACGCGGATAAGCTGACCGAGATTTGTGACCAGCATGATCTGATCGTCGTGATTGACCGGGAACACCGCAACCGTCGCGCCCTGGCCGCGGCTCGGATCGTTGTTCTCGCGGCCCTGCGCGCCGCGGCCGGTGATCGGATAATCATAGGCCGAGCTGCGCTTGCCGAAGCCCTTCTCAGTCAGCACGAGCACGAATTCCTGGCGCGCGGCGAGATCCTGATATTGCTCTTCGCC
>DATMZZ010000203.1:0-3323 GCA_035573175.1 Allostellaceae bacterium | reverse complement strand
TTGTCGACATTGCCGCCGGTCTTCTTCACCCAGCCCTGCATCACCAGCCACTGGATGTCGTATTTGGCGTTGACGCCGATGATCTTGCCTTCGAAATCCTTGCCGCTTTTGAGGTTCTCGCCCTTGCGGATGAGCAGCGCGCCGGGATCGGGCGGCTGCAGCGGGATCGGCGCGCCTTCAGCGATGAAGCGCAGATCGATCCCGCGCGCCAGCGCCGTCATGCAGGAGATCGAATTGGCGTAGAGCACGTCGAAGCTGCCGCTGGCAAGGCCCGGAATGCCGACCGCGCCGCCTTGCACCGGTTGGGTCGTCACGGCGATGCCTTGCTCGGCGAAGTAGCCCTGCTTCTCGGCGGCGAAATGTGCCGCGACGGCGAAGATCGGGACGATGCTGACGCGCACCAGCGGCTGATCGGCGGCGCGCGCCGACGCGATCTGCAAAGCGACGAAGCCGGCGCCCAAGCCGGCTAACGCATCGCGACGGGAAATCGAAGATCCCATTTTTCCTCCCCACGCTTCATGACCGCCGGCGTCTTCGCGCGCCGCTGCGGCGTCTGCATTAAACCTGCCCGGCAGCTTCCGCGGCTTTGTATTCCGGCGACACTTCGGTTTGCGTCATCTCCGACGCGACATAGTCGCGCGTCGGCGAATGGATGAACGCCATCCACAGCGCCGGCTTTTCCGGGTTCGAATTGAAATGCTGGTGCTCGACGCCTTTCTCGCGCAGCGGCAGCAGCACGAGATCGCCCTTTTCCCAATCGTAGCGCACGCCGTCGACGACCGAATAGCCGTTGCCGTCGATGACATAGATGATCAGCCCGCCCTGATGGCGATGCTTGCCGGAGACGGTGCGGATCTCATGCGTGAAGACGATCCAATCCTGCAGCGGCGTGTCTTCGATCATGAGGCCGAGGTAATTGCGCAGCCGGCCCTGGCGGGTGAGGTTCTGCGGACAATCGGCGAGCTTGCAGACGATGCGGCCGGTCATCTGCCGCTCTCCGCGCTCCCTGTCCTGTTGTATTGCCAGCTCGTAAGAGCTCTGCTTGGGCGCTTCCTTTTCGCGGACCCGGGTACGCTCGAATTCGGCCATGGCTTTCAATCCTCAGGAACGAAATTCAATCTACAAATGGCGTTTCCGGCCTTCAAGCGCAAAGGCAAAAACGTCCGACGATTTCATCGGACGCGCGAAGCGCGATCAGGCCGAGAAGAAGGCGTCCGGCGCGCCCATGATGACGACCGCCGAGTTCTGGATGTGCTGGCGCATCGCCGCTTCAGCGCCCGGCGCATCGCCCTTGAGGATCGCCTTGACGATGCGCCGATGCTCGAGCCGCGAGCGCCGCGTCGCCACCGGTGTCTGCAGGATGCTGTGGAATTGCAGACGGAAGATCGAGAGCTGCGCCTGCTGCACGAAATTCGGCAATTGCCTATGCCGGCTCGCCTCGACGATCAGCGTGTGGAATTGCTCGTTGTATTGCGCATAGGTGAGGTTCTGCGTGCCGCGATCCCAGAGCTGCTCCAATTCGACGAGCTTCTTGCGCTCGGCCTTGCTCATGCGCTGCGCCGCGAGCGCGGCGGCGTAGCCTTCGAGCAGCGCGCGGATCTCGTTGAGCTCGACGAATTCGTTGCGCGACATCTTGCGGATGCTGGCGCCGCGATAGAGCTCGATCGAAACGAACCCCTCGGCGGCCAGGCGTCGCAGCGCCTCGCGCACCGTGCCGCGGCTGACATCGAAATCGCGCATCATGTCCGGCTCGACCAGGCGCTGGCCGGGCACGTAGCGGGCATTGCGGATGCCGGCTTTGATCGCTTCCATGACCTGATCGACCGCCGATTGGCCGGCGTCGAGGTCGTGCGGCCCTTCGGCGCGGGGCTTGGTCGCGGTTTTCGGTGTTGCCATAAGCCGGATTCATGCCAGATGCGGCAAGTCGCCACAAGCACCTTAAACGCCGGCGGGGGCGGTCGTTTGACGATTTCATCGAACGGTGACTATTCTGGCCCATCGGTAAAGGAGTGGTGGTGATGTCGGAAGAGCGGACGAAACGCTTGGCGCAGACCAATTTCTGGGACGAAATCCTGAAGCTGCGCGACGAGCAGCGCGCGCAGCGCAAGAACGGGCTGATGGTCATCAAGGGCTCGGAATTGCCGCAGGAGATCAATCGTCAGGGCCTGATGCGCTGGTACCTCCATCCCTCGATCACCGACACCGTGCTCAACACGCATATCTTCTTCGAGCAGGAGATTCCGCCTGGCAGCCGCTCCGGCATGCTGAAATTCCAGGGCGAGCAGGTGATGTATATTCTCGAAGGCAAGGGCCACACGCTGATCGACGGCGTGAAGCATCACTGGGAAGCGGGTGACGTGCTGAACCTGCCGCTGCGCAAGCAGGGCATCATCATCCAGCATGTGAACGAGGATCCGGACAAGCCGGCGAAATTCGTCGCCGCCGAGCCGAACCTCTATCATTGCACCAGCGTCGATCGCGGCTCTGGCTTCGAGCAGATCGAGGACGCGCCGGAATACCGGCGCTGATTTTTCGGACGATCGATAACGAGTAGACGCCGTGCCACATGAGGGACACGATCATGGCCATGACCACGGCCATGTTCACACACATCCGCGCCGCAAATTCAAGGCGACGGTAGACCATCTCGCCAACGATTACGCGACCGCCAGCAAACTGCTCGTCGCCGTCGACGAAGAGCTGATGCATCGCTCCGGCTTGAAGCCGGACGAGATCGTGCGCGTCGCGACCGAGCGCGGCCGCGCCGTGCTCGTGCGGCTCGACAAGCCGATCGCCGGGGACAAGGGGCGCGGCGTCATTCGCATGGATCGCTTCCTGCGCCAGGCGCTGAAGGCGCATCTCAACGAGACCGTCGATATCGAGCCGGCCGAGATCGGCCCGGCGAAGATCGTCGAGCTCAATCCCGCGATCGACGTCTCGACCGCGCATAATCTCGTGCCGCATCTCAAGAAGGTCCTGGTCGAGAACCGCACGCCGCTCAGCATCGGTGCGGTGCTCTATATCCCGTTCCCCGGCACGCAGGCGGGCACGACCTACGACGTCAATCGCCTGCCGGATGGCGTCGGCTACGTCACCGAGGACACCGACGTCCGGCTGCATTTCCACGACGAGCATGTGCCGCAAGGCGTCTTCGATGTCACTTTCGAGGATGTCGGTGGCCTCGGCCGGCAGATCAAGCTGGTGCGCGAGCTCGTCCAGCTGCCGCTGAAATTCCCGCATGTCTATCGCCAGCTCGGCATCAACCCGCCGCGCGGCATCATCCTTTATGGGCCGCCGGGCTCGGGCAAGACGCATCTCGCGCG
>DATMZZ010000202.1:0-2295 GCA_035573175.1 Allostellaceae bacterium | reverse complement strand
GGCCTGACCGTGCGCCTGGTCGAAGGCGCGGAAAGCAATTTCAAAGTGACGACGACAGACGATTTCGAGCGCGCCGAGAAACTCACGAGCGGCGGCAGCGGCGATTGCCGCAGCGGTGACTATCGATCAGGCCAGGGTTTCGACGTGCATGCTTTCGGGCCTGGCGATCATGTCTGGCTCTGCGGCCTCAAAATCCCGCACAGCCAAGGCCTCATCGGCCATTCCGACGCCGATGTCGGTCTGCATGCGCTGACCGATGCGATCCTCGGCGCGCTCGGCGCCGGCGATATCGGCATGCATTTCCCGCCGAGCGATCCGAAATGGCGCGGCGCGCCCTCGCATCTTTTTCTGCGCCACGCTGCCGATTTGGTCGCGCAAGCCAAAGGCCGCATCGTCCATGTCGATGTCACGATGATGTGCGAGGCGCCGCGCATCGGCCCGCATCGCGAAGCCATGGTCGCGAAGATCGCCGAGATCCTTGGCCTGCCCGCCAATCGCGTCAGCGTCAAAGCGACGACGACCGAGAAGCTCGGCTTCCTCGGCCGCAGCGAAGGCATGGCGGCACAAGCCATCGCGACCTTGCAATTGCCTTAAGCATGGCGCGGCTGATCGCGAGCTGGTTCGGCAGCGGCTTCCTGCCCGGCGCGCCGGGCACCTGGGGCTCGCTCGTCGCGCTGCCTTTTGCTTGGTTGATCGTCGCCTATGCCGGCGACTGGCCGCTGCTCGTGGCCGCGAACCTTCTCTTCTACATCGGCTGGATTGCCGCGCATTTTGCCATCCGCAACCAAAGCGATCACGATCCCGGCTGGATCGTCGTCGATGAAGTGGTCGGCCAGTGGATCACCTTGTTCGCGTTGCCGCTTAATCTCGTCGCCTATGCTGTCGGCTTTGCGCTGTTCCGGCTGTTCGATATCTGGAAGCCTTGGCCGATCCGCGCCGTCGAGCGGCGCTGCGGCGGCGGTTTCGGTATCATGATCGACGACGTGCTCGCCGCGATCTATGCATTGATCGTGATTGGGATAGGGAGGTGGCTGCTTGAGCGATGACCGCATCCGCGCGCTCGCCGAAGCTGTGCTGACGCGCTGCCGTGAAAAGAAGCTGATGGTCGCGACCGCTGAATCCTGCACCGGCGGGCTGATCGTAGGCGCGCTGACCGATATCGCCGGCTCATCCGATGTCGTCGAGCGCGGCTTCGTCACCTATTCCAACCGAGCCAAGACCGAGATGCTTGGCGTGCCTGCCGCGCTCATCGCCTGGCATGGCGCGGTCAGCGCCGAAGTCGCGCGCGCCATGGCCACCGGCGCCCTCGCCCATGCACCGATCGAGTTGGCGGTCGCTGTCACCGGTATCGCCGGCCCCGGCGGCGGCTCGGCGGATAAGCCGGTCGGGCTCGTGCATTTCGGCATCGCGCGCAAAGGCAAGCAGGTGCAAAGCGAGCATCACGTGTTTCCCGGCGATCGCAGCGGCATTCGCCGCGCCACGGTCGAGCGGGCACTGGAACTGTTGCTGGCAGCAGCCGAACAATAGTCGTCCCACGTCATTGCTTATGGTAGGGTCCCCCGACCAGGAGAAGGAAAGCCTATGCGATTCGGTCTCTTCGGCGGCGCGCGTTCGCGCAGCGGCACTCCGGTTGGCGAGCATCAAGGCGGCGATAGCCAAGGCTATCGCGACTACATCAATTATGTGCGCGAGGCCGAGGATCTCGGCTTCGAAAGCGTCTTCGTCGTCGAGCATCATTTCACCGGCGTCGGTCAGGTCTCGGCCTCGCTCGGTCTCCTAAGCTATCTCGCCGGCTGCACGACGCGTATCCGCCTCGGTACCGCCGTGGTCGTACTGCCCTGGCACAATCCGGTTCTCGTCGCCGAAGCCGCCGCGACGGTCGATCTGCTCTCGAACGGGCGGCTCGATTTCGGCGTCGGCAAAGGCTATCGCGATGTCGAGTTCAACGGCTTCTGCGTGCCGATGGAAGAAGCGACCGAGCGCTTCGACGAAGCGATGGAGATCATCCGCAAGGCGTGGACGACCGAAGGCCGCTTCAGCTATCACGGCATGCGCTGGCACTACGACAACATCGTGGTCGAACCCGAGCCCTTGCAGCGCCCTCACCCGCCGCTGTGGCTCGCCGCCGGCAGCCACGACAGCATCCGCCGCGCCGCGCGCGAGGGCTACAATCTGCTGCTCGACCAGATCGCGCCTTGCGATCTCACCATCGAGCGCGTCGCCATGTTCAAGGATGAGTGCTTGAAGGCCGGCCGTGCCTATGATCCGGCGATGGTCGGCACGACACGCGGCTTG
>DATMZZ010000201.1:0-7651 GCA_035573175.1 Allostellaceae bacterium | reverse complement strand
TGCCGGCGGATGATCTGGCCGGTGCGATCGGCGACCGCCTCGGCAACGACGACCAGCGCGAAATTGCGGTCCGTGCGCCGGATCGCATCGATATGCGCGGCAACCACGTCCATGCGATAGGGGATCTCGGGAATGAGGATGATATCGGCGCCGCCGGCGATGCCGGCCGCGAGCGCGATATGCCCGGCATCGCGGCCCATCACTTCGAGGATCATCACGCGATCATGGCTCGCCGCGGTCGGCTGCAGGCGATCGAGCGCCTCGGTCGCGACAGCAACGGCCGTGTCATAGCCGATCGATGCTTCGGTCGCGCCGACATCGTTGTCGATGGTCTTGGGGATGCCGACGAAATTGATGCCGCCCTGCTGCGCCAGCCGGCGCAGGAGGGTGAGGCTGCCATCGCCGCCAACGCCGATCAGGGCATCGATACCGAGCATCTCGAGTCCTTCGATGAGCTCGGCCGAGCGATCCTTGCGCGTGCCGTCGTTCATCGGGAAATCAAACGGGTCGCCTTTATTCGTCGTGCCGAGGATCGTGCCGCCGAGACGCAGCACATTGCAGCTCGCCGCGCGCAGATCGAGCGCTTCATAGTCGACCGGACGTTTGAGCAACCCATGCGTGCCCTGGCGGATGCCAAAGACACGCCAGCCATAACCGAGGATCGCACGCGACACGACGGCGCGGATCACGGCGTTGAGGCCGGCGCAATCGCCGCCGCTCGTCAGGATACCGATCGTCTTTGTTTTGTCGGTCACGGATCGTACTCCGCGAAGTCCTGAACCGCCCCGAGCCTTGAACCCGATTATGGCACGGAGAAGGCGGCGCTTTGCCATGGCGAGGCAACCGGAAGCGTGGCGGGCGGGTTTTCCTCCCGACGATAAGGATCCGGGCTTTGGATGGCTTCATCGCGGCGCCGCTAGATTGGCTCAACGCCCATGTCGATCTGACACGCGCCGCCACGATCGCGGCGGTGATCCAACTCGTCCTCATTGCCGGGGGGCTGGTCGTCGCCATCCTCCTCCGGCGGCTGACTCGCGAACCCGCGGCGCAGTTCGTCGAGCATGTCGATCCGCGCCTGCGCGATCCGCGCTTGATCTCGGCGACGCGCTCCCTCGCCCTGCCCTTGCTGTGGTGGGCGACGATCATCCTCGTCGTCTTCGCGCTGAACGCTGCCAGTTATCCCGCCAATCTCGCGCATATCGCCGCCAGCCTGCTGCTCGCCTGGATCGTGATCCGCGCCACCACCATGCTGGTACGCGATGCGACGCTATCGCACACCATCGCCGTGATCGTCTGGTTCCTCGTGGCCATCGACATTCTGGGCCTGCGCCCCGCGCTGACCTCGACGCTCGACAATTTCGCGCTGACCATCGGCAGCCTGCGCCTCTCGCTGCTGACGCTGATCGAGGCCGTGTTGCTTCTGACCCTCCTGGTCTGGGCGGCCTTTGCGACCTCGGGACTTCTCCAATCGCGCATCAACCGCATCAGCAGCCTGACCCCTTCGGTGCAGGTGCTGATCGGCAACACGCTCAAGATCATCTTGATCATTCTCGCCGTGGTGATCGCGCTCGACGCCGTCGGCATAGATCTTACGGCACTGGCGCTGTTCAGCGGCGCCGTGGGTGTCGGCGTTGGCCTCGGCCTGCAGAAGGTGGTCGCGAATTTCGCCAGCGGCATCATTTTGCTGCTCGACCGCTCGATCAAGCCGGGCGACGTCATCGAGGTCGGCGACACCGTCGGACGCATCACCTCGATGGCGGCGCGCTATGTCTCGGTGCGCAGCCGCGACGGCAAGGATTTTCTCCTGCCGAACGAGGAACTGATCACCAATCGCGTGGTCAACTGGACCTATTCGAGCCCGCTGGTACGGCTCGATCTGCCTTTCGGCGTCTCTTATGGCAGCGATCTGCGGAAAGTACGCGAGATCGCTGTCGCCGCTGCGGCAACACCGGCGCGCGTCGCCAAAGCGCCGGCGCCGGTCTGTCACGCGACCAGTTTCGGTGGTGGCTCGATCCAGTTCCTCATCCGCTTTTGGATCGCCGATGCCGAGAATGGCGTGACCAATATCAAAGGCGAAGTGCTGATCGCGCTTTACGATGCGCTCGTCGCCAACGGCATTGAATTGTCGTCCACGCAATACGAAATCCGTCTCAAGGACGAGCGTGTCCCGGGCGATCGGCTGACGCAACAAAAGTCCAGCGCCGCGGAATAATCCTTCCAAGCGAGGCTCGATGGCATCGACAACGACGCTGCATACGATCGATATCGCACCGCTGTTCGAGCGGGCCGCGATGACGGCACGGCGCGAGGTCGCGAAAGCGATCGAAGCCGCCTGCCGCGCGACCGGCTTCTTCTACATTACCGGCCACGGCATTCCGGACGACGCTTTCACCGAACTCGATCGCGCCAGCCGGAGCTTCTTTGCGCTGTCCGAGAGCGAAAAGGCCGAGATCGCGATGGCCAAGGGCGGCATCGCGTGGCGCGGCTGGTTCCCGGTCGGCGCCGAGCTCACCTCGGGTAAATCGGATCTCAAGGAAGGCCTCTATCTCGGCACGGAATTGCCGGTGGACGATCCGCGCGTGCGCGCGGGTCTGCCCTTTCACGGGCCGAATCTCTGGCCGCGCCAGGTGCCCGAGCTGCGCAACGCGGTGCTGCACTACATGGCGCTGACCATGCGCGCGGCCGACGCTTTGATCGAAGGCGTTGCCTTGAGCCTCGATCTCGAGCCGGATTATTTCGCGCAGCATTACACCGCCGATCCGACGATCCTCTTCCGCATCTTCCGCTATCCCGCCTCGACCGAGGCCGAGCGCGCGGCCGCGCCCTGGGGCGTGGGCGAGCACACGGATTACGGGCTGCTCACCCTGTTGGCGCAGGACAAGCATGGCGGCTTGCAGGTGCGGACCGATACCGGATGGATCAGCGCCCCGCCGCTCCCCGGCACGCTCGTCTGCAACATCGGCGATATGCTCGATCGATTGACCGGCGGCTGGTATCGCTCGACGCAGCATCGCGTGCTCAATACCAGCGGCGTCGATCGCCTCTCCTTCCCGCTATTCTTCGATCCGAATCTTTCCGCCGCGATCCGTCCGCTGCCGCAGCATGCGGTTCACGACGCGAGCGCCATCGACGCAGATCGCCAGCGCCGCTGGGATCAGGCGAGCGTCCATATGTTCGACGGCACTTACGGCGATTATCTCATCGCGAAAGTGGCGAAGGTCTTCCCCGAACTCGGCCAGCGCGTGTTACAGCGCTGAAACACTTTCGTGACGATACGAGGAGAAGATCGCCGTTGCCCTGGGCGATTGCAATCTCACGATTTCGCGAAATTCGTTGACGGCCGCTCGCGCCCGGCTCCTAATTTGACGAGACTGACAGCGTCGCGAGGCTGACACGCAGAGCCGGGAGGGCATGACATGGCACCCGCTTGGTCGATCGAAGGTCGCTATTTCGAGACCTGCAACTGCGAATATCTCTGTCCCTGCATCAGCTCGAACATTACGGCGACGCCCACCGAGGGCAATTGCAAAGTAGCACTCGCCTTTCAGGTCGATCGCGGCTCCAAGGACGGCGTCGCGCTCGACGGCCTCTCCTTCATCGTCGTCGCGCACACGCCGGGCGCGATGGGGCAAGGGAGCTGGACCGTCGGCCTCATTGTCGATGACCGCGCGACAGCCCCACAGGCTGACGCCCTTCTTGCCATCGCGTCAGGCCAGGCCGGTGGCCCGATGGCGCAGTTGGCGCCGCTGATCGGAAAATTCGCGGGTGTCGAGCGCCGGCCGATCAATTTCAGCAGCAGCGACGGCAAGCGTTACGCGGTCACTGCTGGCGATCTCGTCGATCAAGCCTGTGAAGCCGTCATGGGCATGCCGGATGCGACGGAGCCGATGTCGATCATCCATACGGGGCATCCCGTCAATGCCGCCATTGCCTTGGCGCGGGCAACGCGCTCGCACATCCATGCCTTCGGCATCGACTGGGAAGACGACACCAGCAAGCGCAATGGCCATTTCGCGCCGTTCCGCTGGCAAGCCTGAACCGCGGCGATCCCGGCGCGCGCTCTTGCGGCGTGTTACGTTTCTAACACGCGATGATGCGATCGTGATGGCGAGCCTCGCCGCCATCACCCTTCTCGCCTGGCTCTATCTCGTCGGCATGGCGCGCGACATGGCCGAGATGGGCGACATGGTTGGCATGCCGGAGATGGCCGACATGGCGGGAATGGCATTGGTGACAGCGCGCGCGCCCTGGATGGTCGGCGATGTCATGACGGCCACGGCCATGTGGGCGATCATGATGGCCGGCATGATGTTGCCGACGGCCGTGCCGATGACCCTTATCTACGCGCGCGCTGCTCGCGGCAGTGGCGCTGCGCCGCTGCTCCATAGCGCTATCTTCACGACGGGATATCTCGCGATCTGGTGCGGCTTCGCGCTCGCCGCCGTCGCGGCGCAATGGCTATTGCTCCGTTTCGATCTATTCGCGCCGGAGATGATGGTCACGAACATATTGCTGGGCGGCGCGCTGTTCATTGCCGCGGGCATCTATGAGTGGTCGCCGCTCAAGAACCGCTGCCTCGCCCAATGCCAGAGCCCGCTCGGCTTTCTCATCGGCCATTGGCGCCCGGGACTCACGGGCGCATGGCGCATGGGCGCGCGGCACGGAACATTTTGTCTCGGCTGTTGCTGGGCGCTGATGCTGCTGCTCTTCGTCGGCGGCGTGATGAATCTTCTCTGGGTGGCCGCGCTCAGCATCCTCGTGCTGGTGCAGAAGCTCCTGCCCGGCAAGCGCGCCGCACAGAGCACCGGCCTCGTCATGCTGATCGTCGGGCTTGTCCTCATCGGCAAGGCGATCGTCGCCTGATGCGGAAGCGCTGACGCTCAGACCCAACCCGTTACCTGTGCCAGGAGCGCATCGCAATCCGCGGGCAAGCGGTTGCCGCGCCACGCGACGTGCTGATCGGGTCGTATGAGCGCGAGATCGGCTTCATAGAGATCGTGGCCTTCGGGCAACGGCACATCGAAAGAGGAAAACGGAATGCCGCGCGCCTGCGCCGCGCGCGCGAGCGGCCCGGCATCGGCATCGCCGCCGAAGCGCAGCAGCGTAAAGCCGGTTCCGAAATGGTCGAAGAGTGAATCCCCGCGGCCGATGAAGAGATGTGGCGCCCGGCCGCCGGGATAGGCGCTGGGCGTATAAACCGTCGGATCGTCCTTCGGCGGCGTGGTACCATCGGGCACGACGATGCGCGAGCCTTCGTAGCGCGCGCCCAGTTGGATACCGAGCGAGGCGAATTCCTCGCCGAAGCGCGCGAAGAATTCGCCCGTCCGCGCCCGCGCCGCGGCGCCCGCGGCGCTGTCTTCCACCATCTCGGGATCGACCGGCGCCTCGTTGAGATCGAGCGAGAAGCGCTTTGCCATGCCGGTGTTGCGGAATGCGATCGGGCGGCGCTCGGCTTCATAGCTCGCCAGAAGCTGCGGCCCGCCCCAGCCCTGCACCATCGCCGCGAGCTTCCAGCCGAGATTGGCCGCATCGTCCATGCCGGTGTTCATGCCGAATCCGCCGGTCGGCGTGAAGAGATGCACCGCATCGCCAGCGAGCCACACATTGCCGCGGCCGAAACTTTCGGCGACCGCCGCTTGCCCCGCCGTCCACGGCATATGCCCGAGAAAAGCGATCGGCACCTCTTCGCCGACACAAGCTAGGAACGTCCGCGCGATGTAGTTCGGATCGGGCGGCGCATCGATCGTCTTGATGCGCGTGCTGAAGAGGAAGTCCCCCTTCCCGTCCAAGGTCTGGATCAGGCCGCGCACCTTTGGATTGACCGCCCATTGATGCCAGGCGCGTTTATGCCGCTTGAGCACGCTGTCATAGAGCGCCGGCGCGCGCACGTGCGTCGCGAGCGTCGCGCCGCTGGTGAAGGCTTGCTCCGACGGCCGCTCGCCGCGATACCCGATGCCGAGCCAGTTACGCACGATGCTGTGCCCGCCATCGCAGCCGACGAGATAGCGCGCGGCGAGTTCTTCGCGGCGGCCGGTCGCCACTTCTTCGATGACGATCTTGAACGAACCGTCGTTCTCTTGCGCGATCGCGACGCAGCGCCAGCCATAGCGCGCATCGATCAGCTTCACGGTTTGTAGATGCCGGAAGAGCTCGGCCTCGACGTACATCTGATTGGCTCGGAACAGTGGCTCCGGCACCTGATCCGTCGGCTTCGCTTCGGCGACCTGCGCCATCTTCTCCCGCTCCGACGGCAGCGGATGACGCGCCATCTCCCAGCCATTGAGCGTCGTGAAATAAGCGACATCGGTCGGATGATCGGGCGGCAGTCCGACTTGGCGCAGCTTTTTGCTGATGCCGAGACGCCGGTAATGCTCCATCGTCCGCGCGTTATGCGTGTTGCCCTTGGGATGCCAGCGCGAGTTCGGCTCGGTGTTGATGAGGGTCGAGCGGACGCCGAAAGCGGCAAGGTTCATCGCCAGGACCATGCCGACCGGGCCGCCGCCGATGATCGCGATCGGTGCCGCTGTCATCGGTTCGACCTAAGACGCGAAAGCCGGATCGAGCCGCTCGGCCAGCCGCTTCCAATAGCTCCAGGACATATCCTCGCGCGGCCCATTGCGGCCGCCGGACATCTGCGCCTTGGTATGCTCCTGCAGCGCCGCTTGTATCGGCTTGAGCTTGCCGCCGGTCGCCATCACCCGCTCCTGCAAGGTGCAGGCATCGATCAGCGCGCGCATATAGCCGAAAGCTTCGCCAATCGACGCACCGACGCTCAGCAGACCGTGATTGGTCATGATCAGCGTGTGCTTGCTGCCGAGATCGCGCAGGATGCGCGGCACTTCATCGTCGACGCGCGCAAGGCCCTCGAAAGCGTGATAGCCGACCTCGCCGTGCAAGGCGCAGCCGCTTTGGTTGTAGACGACGAGCCCCTCTTCCAGCGAGCCGATCACCGCGCCGGCCGCGGCATGGACATGCAGCACGCAATTGATGTCGGGCCGCACCTTGAGGATACCGCTGTGGAAATTGAATCCCGCCGGCGCCAGCTTCACGCCGGTATGGCTCGATATCCGGCCCTCGTAATCCGCGGTCGCCAGCGATGACGCCGTGATCTCGTCCCAGCCGAGGCCGAGCGGATTCATCAGGAACGTATCGGTCCCCGGCAGCCGCAAGGTGATGTGATTGAGCGTGTCGTAATTCCAGCCGAAATGATGCGCGATGCGAAACGCCGCGGCGAGCTCGATGCGGAGCGCCTTTTCCGTCTCATCCATTGCCCGCGGCAACGCCTTGCCGCCAATCCGCGCCAGCGCGTCGTTGCTCATAACCCGCCCTCCCTTGTCGCGGGGCTAGTTTAGCGCGGGCTCGGCGCATCTCCACCGTCACGATCGAGGCGAGGTTTGCGATCGCCGATTCGCGCATAGCAGCGTGGCAAGCCGTCACGTTGACTAACAAGCTCATGCGATCAGATTTGATGGCGATGCCGAGCGAGAAGATCAAGTCGCTGCAAGTGATGCGCTTTGTGGCGGCGGCAATGGTGGTCGCGGTACATGCGATCTATTTCGTCAGCCAATTGCCGCCGGGTCCCGCCCCATCGCTGGCGCATATCGGTATCGGCGCCTCGGGCGTCGATATCTTTTTTGTGATCAGCGGCTTC
>DATMZZ010000200.1:0-9606 GCA_035573175.1 Allostellaceae bacterium | reverse complement strand
CTGTTGGTCGCGACCAGGTCGTCGTACGGAAATGCCGCCTGAGGATATTTGTACAAATACTTCATGTATGAGTGGGTCGGAGTGTTATCGAGGTAGAAGTAATACTCCTTCACATCCTCGCCGTGGTTCCCCTCGCTGTTGGTCAGCCCGAATAGACGTTCCTTGATGATCGGGTCTTTGCCGTTCCAAAGCGCGAGCGCAAAGCAGAGGCGCTGTTGGTCGTCGCAAATTCCGCCAAGGCCATCCTCGCCCCAGCGATACGCTCGCGAGCGGGCTTGATCGTGCGTAAAGTAATGCCACGCATCGCCGCCTTCGCTGTAGTCCTCGCGCACGGTGCCCCATTGCCGTTCGCTGAGATACGGGCCCCAGTCTTTCCAGGGCACCTTCCGTTCGCGCGCTTCTTTAAGCCGGTCGTGTTCTGCGGTCATGCGACTGCTCCGAAGATTGAGTTCGGAATTGGCAGAAAGTCAGCGACAAGACACGGAACGCCGGAGCGATGCCATTCGCCAATCCGGTAAAGCATGCATTTTCCGGATGTAGTCGTCCCGACAAGACGACTTCGTCGTTTTCCAAGGCGTATGCTTAGATCGGATATTTAGATCGGATATATGGAGGATGTGATGCGCGCTATGGCGCGCGTTTCTTCGCCGACCGCCGGGGCTCACCGGCAAATCCGCGAATGCCTTCAACGAACCATAGAAGTCAGGAATGCAATTGATCTCGAAATGCCGCGGCGACAGCGGCACGACGCTTCAGAATCAAAGCGGGTTTTTGACGCCCCAAGGGCTGCGGAGCTGATTGGGGATTTGCGCGCCGGGCTGGTCGAAAGCGCTCGGGGTGACCGGATTGCTGACTTCGTAGATGCTAAGGCAGAGCCCCAATACGATGCCCGTAATGACCCAATAGCGGCCGCTGACGCCGAGATAGCGCCGATCGAGCAGGCGCGGCGGCGGCCGGTGGTCGCGACGGGATTGAGTGGGCGTATGAGTGACCATGCACCCATAGTTAAATCTATTGCGGTTAAAAGATCATTACAGCGAAGCCCTAAGAGGACTCCAAAATCGCAGCTTTCCCTCAAAGCCGCTTGACTCAGAAGGAAAAATCGCCGCCTTTCCTCCTCTTCCTTACCCGCCTGCCTGCCCCGTAGCCCGATGATCTTTGCCGTCAGCATCGCCACTTTCTTCATGACCCTGCTCGGCGGGCTGCTGGCGCTGCACCTCAAGGACCGGCTGCATCTGATCCTCGGCTTCAGCGCCGGCGCGGTGATCGGCGTCGCCTTCTTCGACCTGATCCCGGAAGCGCTCGGCCTCGCCGTCCCGCCCTATTCGATTGCGGCCGTGCTCGCCGTGGTGGCGCTCGGCTTTATCATTTACATGATCCTCGACCGCACCATCGCGCCGCGCGGCCATAAAGACGCGCCGCAGCGCCCGCATTGGCAGCGCAGCATGCTCGGCGCCGGCAGCCTCGCGGTGCACAGCTTCTTCGACGGCTTCGCCATCGGCCTCGCCTTCCACGTCTCTCCGTCGGTCGGCGCGGTCGTCTCGGCCGCGGTGCTGGTGCATGATTTCTCCGATGGCGTGAACACAGTCGGCATCGTGCTGAGCAATGAAGGTGGCCGCCGCCAGGCGCTCGGCTGGCTGCTGATCGATGCCGCAGCACCGGTGCTCGGCGCCGCGGCGACTTTGCTCTTGAGCCTCGAGGAAGCCTCGCTCGGCCTCGGCCTTGCGCTGATCGCCGGCTTCTTCCTCTACATCTCGGCCAGCGATCTTTTGCCGGAGAGCTATCACGATCACCCGACCGGCTGGACGACGGCGATGACCATCCTTGGCGTCGCGGTGCTTTACGTCGCGATCCGCCTCAGCGCACTCTAGGCGCCGGGCCTGGGGGCGTGATGAAGCTCGGCAATATCTTCGGCGCGCCCGCGACGGTCGCCGAGCAACTCGGCATCTTCAACAACTCGGGTCTCGGCGGGCCGATCCTGCGCTTCGATATCGGCCCGCATGCGGAAGAAATGTCGCGCGTGAGCCTTGAGTTGTTCGCGCGCGAGGTCGCGCCGCGCTTGCGCCCCGCGAACGGTTAAAACGGCAGCAGCTTCTTGACCCGCGCCGAAAGACCGTGGCGCAGGCGCTCACGCCGCACCACCGCTTCGCTCTCGACCCAGTTGAGCTGAACCACGCGGCGCGGCCCGCTCGCCGGCGCGTGGCCGTGCCAGGAATTCTTCGTCACCTTGAAAGCGAGCAGCGTTCCCGCCGCCGGCGGCACTTCGGTGATCGCGTCGTCGAGATTGTCGGGCGAGCGCAGCAGTCGCAGTCGGCCGCCCGGCGCTTCCCACGCTTCGTTCATATAGACAAGCACGGTGATGAGCTTGCTCGGCGTATCGGTGTGGATGCTGCCGTCCTTGAGCTGCGCCTGGCCGCGCACCGTCACCATCGTCGGACGGTCCGTAAGATCCATACCGAATTTCCGCGCGAAGACATCGCGCATCGCCGGCCCTTCGAGCGCGCCAAGAAAGTCGCGGAAGGCAGGACCGAATTGCAGATCGCCGGTCGGAAAACTGCCGGGCCGGTCGATCTTCGGGTAATCGGCCGAGAGCGCAGCGCGCGCCGCTTCCGGGACGAAGCCCGGAACAATCAAATAGGGAAAGGGGTTGGTTTCGAGAGGCGTACGTTCGACCAAGCCGAGGTCGATACAGCGTTCCGCCAGTACGGTTTCGTTCATGTAACCATCTTAGGGGGATGGGCCACGAAAACCAATCCGAACGCCGCAATATCGCCTCAACTGCGCCCCAGAAATGCGCATAAGCGGCGCCAGCCTCTCACTGCCGGCTAAAAATTCCGGAGACGAACATGAAGCTCTTTCTGACAGTCGCTCTGTCGCTGACGATGATCGCGCTGATTGCGCATGCGCAGTCGCTGCCGCCCGCTTATCCACCGCCCCCAACGAATTATCCGCCCCCGGCCTATGCGCCGCCGCCGCCACCACCGCCGGGCATGATGCTGCCGGCGCCGGGCAGGACCGAGGTCATTCCGCCGCCGCCATCGTTGCCCCCCGCGCCGCAACAGGCGATGCCGCCGGTGATGCCGCAAGTGCAGAACCAGGCGCCGCAGCAGCCTCCGAGCCCGCCCGCGCTCCAGGCGCAGCAGCAGGGCAATATCACTTTCGTCAGCGGCGGTGCCGGCGACGAGGATCGCGATGCGCTGAAGCAGGTCGAGAGCCAATACAATCTCCGCCTGCTGTTCGCGGCGCGGAACGGCAACTATCTCGCCAATATCGCGGTGAGCTTGAGCGATGCGCGCGGCAATGCCGTGCTCGACACGATCGCGGATGGCCCGATCTTCTACGCGCGTGTCCCGCCCGGCCGCTATCGCTTGACCGTCTCGAACCAGGGTCAGGCCCAGAGCCGCGACATCAGCATCGGCAACGGCGCTGTTCGTCAGGATTTCTACTGGGCAAGCGCGAGCTAAGCGGCATCCTCGCGGGGCGGAACTCCGTTTCCGCCGTGGCGTTGCCACGGTAACGGAAAGGAGCTTTGCCATGAGCAATCCGCAAAGTACCGCAAGGATCGGCGGTCATCCGCTGCATCCAATGATCGTCCCCTTCCCGATCGCGTTCTTCGCGAGCGCATTACTCTGTGACTTGGTTTATTGGGGAAGCGGAAACACCGCATGGTCGACGGCATCGATCTGGTTGATCGGCGCCGGTATCGTCATGGCACTCGTGGCGGCGCTCGCGGGGTTCACCGACTTCTTTGGTGACCAACGCGTGCGCGATCTCAGCGCGGTGTGGTGGCATTTCATCGGCAACCTCGTCCTGGTGGTGATCGAGGCGATCAACTGGATCGTCCGCTACCAGGGCGGAGACGGCGCCGTGCTGCCTTGGGGCATCGTGCTTTCTTTCGTCGCCGTCGGCCTGATGCTGTTCACGGGCTGGAAAGGCTGGGAGATGGTCTACCTGCATCGCGTGGGCATCGCCGATACGATGGCAGCACCACCCCCTTCCTCTGCCAATCTATCCGGCAGCTCCGACCGCGCGGCGTGATCGTCGGTACGGTTTGATTGTCGCTCACCCGCCTCTTTTTCTAAAGTAGCCGGGTGAGCGACGACGGCATTCAAATCACCAAACGCGAAGACCTGCATCGCGGCTTCTTCCGCCTCGAGCGCTATCGGCTTCGCCACAAGCTTTATCGCGGCGGCTGGAGCGCCGAGATCGAGCGCGAGATCTTCGAGCGCGGCCGCACGGTCGGCATTCTGCTCTACGATCCCGATCGCGACGAAGTCGTTCTGGTCGAGCAATTCCGCCTCGCCGCGCATCTCGCCGATATCCCCGCCTGGGTGCTCGAGATCGTCGCCGGCATCGTCGACAAGGAAGGCGAGAGCGAAATCGAGCTGGCGCGCCGCGAATCCCGCGAAGAAGCCGGGCTGGAGCTGATCGGCGAGCCGATCTTCATTCATCGCTTCATGCCGAGCACTGGCGGTTGCACCGAGGTGGTCGATCTCTTCGCCGGCCGGGTCGACGCCAGCAAGGCAGATGGCATTCACGGCCTCGTCGACGAGCATGAGGACATCAAGGTCGTGGTGCTGCGCTTCGACGAAGCAATGCAACGCGTACGCGCCGACGCGATCAAGAACGGCCCGACCCTGCTGGCGCTCTATTGGCTCGCGGCCGAGCGCGAGAAGTTGCGCCGCGCGTGGCGCGGCGTGTCATCCGTCGGCTGACGACCTGCGGCGATCGCGCCGCATTGATCGGCTGACTCTCGCCCCGTAGCTTCGCCGGTCATGAGCGCGATCGCGATCATCATTCTTGCTTTCAGCATGTCCGCGGACGCGTTCGCAGCGGCCTTGACCAAAGGCACTTTGCTCGAGCGGCCGAGCCTTGGCGAAGCGCTGCGCAGCGGACTTATCTTCGGCGTCGTCGAGGCTTGCACGCCGCTCATCGGCTGGGCCGCGGGTCTCGCCGCGGCCTCGTTCATTCAGGCCATCGACCATTGGATCGCGTTCGGCCTGCTGGGCGTGATCGGCGGCAAGTTGCTGTGGGAAAGCTTGCGTCAGGCCGAAAGCGAGACGAAAGCAGTACGTCATTCCTTCGGCACACTCTTCGTCACCGCCATCGGCACGAGCATCGATGCGATGGTGGTCGGGATCAGCTTGGCGCTGGTCGAGGCCGACATCCTCATCGTCGCACTGGCGATTGGATTGGCGACATTCACGATGACGACCATCGGCATCATGATCGGTCAGATGGTCGGCAAACGGCTCGGCCGGCTCGCCGAAGCACTCGGCGGCATCGGCCTGATCGCGATCGGCACCACGATCCTGATCGAGCACACATTGGGCAACTGATGGGGGACGGCTGAATGGGCCGCCGATATTGATCGGCCGCGCCGGGGGTTTTAGTCTCGGCTCCATGGACATTCGTGACGGCTTCATCGGCTCGATCGGCAATACGCCGCTGATCAAATTGCGCCGCGCCTCGGAAGAGACCGGCTGCACCATCCTCGGCAAGGCCGAGTTCCTCAATCCCGGCGGTTCGGTCAAGGACCGCGCGGCGCTGTTCATCATCAAGGACGCGGAAGAGCGCGGCCTGTTGAAGCCGGGCGGCGTCATCGTCGAAGGCACTGCGGGCAATACCGGCATCGGCATCGCCCTGGTCGGCAATGCGCTCGGCTACAAATCGGTCATCGTCATGCCCGAGACGCAAAGCCAGGAAAAGAAGGACATGCTGCGGCTATGCGGCGCCGATCTGCGCCTCGTTCCCGCCGTGCCCTACGCCAATCCAATGAATTACGTGCGCTATTCTGAGACGCTGGCGAAAGAGGTCGCCGCGAGCTCGCCGAATGGCGCGATATGGGCCAACCAATTCGACAATGTCGCCAACCGCCGCGCGCATGTCGAGACGACGGGTCCCGAGATTTGGGAACAAACCAACGGCAAGGTCGATGCCTTCATCGCCTCCGTCGGCACCGGCGGCACGCTCGCCGGGACGGCGATGGCGCTGAAGGAGCGCAACAAGAATGTGAAATGCTACCTCGCCGATCCGATGGGATCGGCGATTTATTCCTACTACGCGACCGGCACGCTGAAAGCCGAGGGCAACTCGATCACCGAGGGCATCGGCCAGGGCCGCATCACCAAGAATCTCGAAGGCGCGCCGCTCGACGGCTGGTTCCAGGTCACCGACGAAGAGATGCTGCCGGTGCTGTTCGATCTCGTAACCGAGGAAGGCCTCATTCTCGGCGGCTCGACCGGCATCAACATCCTCGGCGCGATCAAGGCGGCAAAAGAGCTCGGCCCCGGCCATACGGTCGTGACCATCCTCGCCGATTACGGCACGCGCTATCAGTCGAAGCTGTTCAATCCCGATTTCCTGCGCTCGAAGAATCTGCCGCTGCCGCAATGGCTGGTGGAGAAATAAAGTGAATTCGTCATTGCGAGCGAAGCGAAGCAATCCAGGACAGCATGTGAAGCTCTGGATTGCTTCGTCGCGCTTGGCGCTCCTCGCAATGACGGTTTGGAATTAGCCATGCCCTACGCGCATCCGGAATCGCTGATCTCGACGGAATGGCTCGCGGCGC
This sequence comes from Allostellaceae bacterium, assembly GCA_035573175.1. Lineage (GTDB taxonomy): Bacteria > Pseudomonadota > Alphaproteobacteria > ATCC43930 > CGMCC-115725 > CAIKMD01. The sequence goes on along the minus strand of DATMZZ010000200.1, from coordinate 3,035 downwards.
ATATCGACGCGCCGAATCTGCGCGTCTTCGATGCGTCATTCACCCTGCCGAATGTCAAGCCGACGGCGCAGGAGGAATATGCGCGCCGGCATATTCCGGGCGCGGCGTTCTTCGATATCGACGGGATCTCGGACCATTCCAACCCCCTACCGCATATGCTGCCGAGCCCGGAAGAATTCGCGCGCATGGCCGGGGCGCTCGGCATCGGCGACAATCGGCAGATCATCCTCTACGACATGGCGGGTTTCGGCTCGGCGCCGCGGGCGTGGTGGATGCTGCGCGCCTTCGGCCATGACAACGTCGCGCTGCTCGATGGCGGGCTGCCGAAATGGCTCGCCGAAGGCCGCGCGGTCACGACCTACGTGCCGCAGCCAAAGCCCGTCACCTTCACGCCGCGCTTCGATGGCACGCGCGTGCGCAGCAAGGCGCAGCTGATCGCCAATCTCGACGAGAAGCGCGAGCAGGTGCTCGATGCGCGCAGCACCGGGCGCTTCGCCGGCACCGCGCCTGAGCCACGGCAGGGCCTGCGCGGCGGTCACATCCCGGGCAGCATCAACGTCCCCTACGACACGCTCGGCGATCCAAAGACGCGCCGCTATCTGCCGGCCGAGCAGATCGAAGAACGCTTCCGCGCCGCCGGCGTCGATCGCAGCAAGCCGATCATTACGAGCTGCGGCTCGGGCGTTACGGCTTGCGCGCTGACCTTTGCGCTGCACCTCGTCGGCTGGGGCAAGTCCGCGGTCTATGACGGCTCATGGTCGGAATGGGGTCTGGAAAATAGCGATACGCCGGTCGCCACTGGTTCCTAGGTGGACGGCTCTTAGGGAGGTAGAGTCATGTCGGATGCGTCGCAACGCCTCGTCGATGAAAGCGAGATCAGGCGTATCCGAAGGCTGTGGGCTTTCGCGCGCGACCAGGGCGATTGGAATACGGTCGCTAGCCTCTTCCATCCGAACGCGCCGGTGGCGATCTCCTGGTACAACGGCAATGCCGAGGGCTTCGTCGAGAATTCGCGCCGGATGTTCGGCCACAATAAGCCCGAAACCCGCAGCAAGCATTGGTTCGGCAACGACCGTCTGATGCTTAACGGCCATCGCGCCCTGCTCGAGACCGATATCGAGGTGCGGGCCCGCGACAATATCGACGGCGTGCTCTTCGATTTCACCTATGAGGGCCGTTTCTTCGACCGGTTCGAGAAACGGAACGGCGCGTGGAAGATCGCGCAATGGACCTGTCTCTATGACAGCGATCGTGTTGCGCCGGCCATTCCGGGCACGATCCCGCCGGGCTTCTTCGACGGACTCGAGCTCGGCGGCGTCGAGAGCCGCATCGCCTATATGCGCTTCCGCCAGAAGAAGATGAACCGCCCCGGCGTGCCGGTCATCATCGGCGGCACCGAGGCCGAAGCGAAATTGAAAGAGGACGCGGCGCACTGGCTCCGCCAGGCGACGACATGACCCCGGCCGGCGCGAGCGATGCGGTCGAGCGCGCCCGCGCGCTGGCACCGCTGCTCGCTGCCGAAGCCGGTGAGATCGAGCGCAATCGTCAATTGACGCCGAAGGTCGTCGCCGCGCTGACCGAAGGCGGCTTCTACAAGCTGCTGCTGCCGAAAAGCATCGGCGGCGCCGAAGTGCCGCCGGCGGTGTTCCTCGGCGTACTCGAAGAAATTGCGAAGGGCGATGCCAGTACCGCCTGGTGCCTCGGTCAATGCGGCGTCTGCGCCATGGTCGCCGCCTATCTCGATCCCGCCGTCGCGCATGAGATCTTCGATCCGCCGCAAGCGATCCTCGCCTGGGGCGCGACCGCCGGCGAGGCGCGCGCCGTGCCCGGCGGCTATCGCACGACCTGGCGCTGGCATTTCGCCAGCGGCTCGCGCCAGGCGAGCTGGATCGGGGCGCATGTGCAGATCATCGAGCCGGACGGCAAGAAGCGCTTAAAGCCCGACGGCAAGCTCGCCGTGCGCACGATCCTTTTTCCGGTGACAAACGCGACCTTCCACGATGTGTGGGATGTCGTCGGCCTCAAAGGCACCGGCACCGACGATTACGCGGTCGAGGATCTGTTCGTGCCGGAGAAATATTCGGCGCTGCGCGACCATGCGAGCGAGCAGCGCGAGAGCGGGCCACTCTACAAGATCAGCTCCAGCATGATGTACGGGCTCAGCTTTGCCGCGATCGCGCTCGGTGTCGCGCGCGCGACGCTCGATGCCGCGATCGAGACGGCACGCGGCAAGCAATCGCGCGATCTCAAGACCGGCATGAAGCACAACAACGTCGTGCAGGCGACGATCGGCCGCGGCGAAGCGAAGCTGCGCGCAGTGCGCGCCTATCTTTTCTCGACGCTCGCCGAGGTATGGAGCGAGATCGAAGCCGGCAGGCCGCTGACGACGGATCATCGCCTTGCGCTGCGCCTCGCCTCGACCTGGACGATCCACCAATCGGCGGAGGTAGTCGACGCCGCCTATCACATGGCCGGCGCGACTGCGATCTTCCACGCCCAGGCCTTTGAGCGCCGCTTCCGCGACATCCACGCCATCGCGCAGCAGATCCAGGCACGCGACATCCATTACGAAAGCGTCGGCCAGATCCTGCTCGGCCTCGATCCCGACGCGACGGTGTTCGCGACTTAGTCCGCTCCGTGTTGCTGAGGCGCCGGCGCCGGGAGGATCGCCTCCTCCGTGCCATGGTGATGCTCGGCGCCGATCATCATATAGACCGCCGGCACGACGAAGAGCGTGAAGAGCGTCCCGATCGCGAGGCCCGAGAAGATGATCAGGCCGATCGAGAAGCGCGATACCGCGCCCGCGCCGCTCGCCGTGAGCAGCGGCACCACGCCGAACACCATCGCCGCCGTCGTCATCAGGATCGGCCGGAAGCGGATCGTGGCCGCTTCCTCGATCGCCTCGCGCTTCGACTTGCCCTGCTCTTGCAGCGCGTTAGCGAATTCGACGATCAGGATGCCGTGTTTGCTGATGAGGCCCATTAGCGTCACCAGCCCGACCTCGGAGTAGATGTTCATCGATGCGCCGGGCATCT
>DATMZZ010000199.1:0-2297 GCA_035573175.1 Allostellaceae bacterium | reverse complement strand
GCCGCGATAATCGGCCGGGCTTTTGATCGTGAGGCCCGTGCGCGCGATGGCGCCGCCCGACGAACCGGTCTTCGCCTGACCGTTCGCGCCCGCGACGATCTGCAGGTCGGCACCGCCCTCATCGGCGAAGAGCACAATGGTCGGATTGAGGCCGGCGATCTGCGAGGTGCCGGCGATGAGCGCCGCGGGCTGGTTCGAGCCGATGGCGATGAATTGCAGGGTTACGTCGAGACCGTGCTTGGCGAAGATGCCTTCATCCTTGGCGACGAAAGCCGGCATCCAGGGATAGCCCGGCCCGTAGCTGACCGTGATCTTGGTTTGCGCCTCGACAGGCCCCGCCGCCAGCAGCGCAAGTACGATGGCGGCACCGAAGATTGCATGCATGTGTAGTTCCTCCCGACACAGCGCTTTTATAGGTCGAGAATAAATCCGGCACGCGCCGCCGAAGCAAGCGCGCTCGACTCGGTTGGGCCCATTGCTAAAATCCCACTGTTACGGCGGGTATGAGGAGGGGAGTCGTGGCGCGCCATATTCCAGGACCGCTCTATTTCGACCAGCACGGCACGCAAGGCTTGCCGATGATCTTCCTCCATTCGACGCCCGACGATCACCGCCTGTGGATGTACCAGACGGCGCGCTTCTCCTCCTGGTTCCGCACGATCGCCGTCGATCTCGCCGGCTATGGCCGCTCCGGCCCGGCGCAGAAAGACCTGTCGGTGTCCGATCAGGCCGATGCCGCCTGGGAGGTCGTCGACCAGATATCGACCGGCAAGGTCGTCATCCACGGCAATTCCATGGGCAGCATGGTCGCGATGCAGATGGCGCATAAGCAGCCGTCGCGCGTGCCGGCGCTGATCCTTTCCGGCACCGGCTATCTGCCGACGCGGGATGCGATGAAGGTCTGGGCTAAGCGCTATGCCGAGGAAGGGTTGGAGCTGCGTTACAAGCAGTGTCTCGATCATTTCTCGCCGCCGGCGCAGCAATTGCCGCATGTGCAGTATTACGCGCGCATGGTGTGCGAGCTGAACAATCCTTCGACGGTCGGCAGCATCGTCGCCATGAACGAGGCGCTCGCCCGCGATCCGGAGCCGGACTCTTTCTTCGTCGAATTGAGGATGCCGACGATCATCATCAGCGGCACCGCCGATCGCAATCACGCGGCGGCACGCGAACTGCATCAGCACATTCCCGGCTCGATCTTCAGGGAAGTGCCGAATGCCGGGCATGCGGTGATGCAGGAAGCGCCCTGGCTTTACGACGATTACTGCATCGAATTCTTGGCGAAGCTCGGTCTCTGGCCGGGCGAGCCGCCGCAACCGGTGAGATAACCAAGTAATGACGACGCGCGAAGAAAACGAACTCCTGACACATACCGGCCGCGGCACGCCGATGGGCGATCTCATGCGCCGCTTCTGGCTGCCGGCGCTCTTGTCGCGCGAGATCGAAGCCGATGGCGCGCCCTTGCGCGTGCGGCTCCTCGGCGAGAACCTCATCGCCTTCCGCAACACCGAGGGCAAGGTCGGGCTGCTGCGCGAGAATTGCGCGCATCGCGGCGCGTCGCTCTATTTCGCGAAGAACGAGGAGTGCGGGCTGCGCTGCCTCTATCACGGCTGGAAATACGACGTCGACGGCAATTGCCTCGACATGCCGAACGAGCCGCCGCAGACGCAGTTCAAGGAAAAGGTGAGGCAGCCGGCCTATCCCTGCATCGAGCGCAACGGCATCGTCATGACCTATATGGGCCCGCCGGAGAAAAAGCCGCCGCTGCCCGAATTCGAATGGCTCACCGTGCCCGAGAGCCATGTCTATATCTCGAAACGCTATCAGGATTGCCACTGGCTGCAAGGCATGGAAGGCGATATCGATTCATCGCATCTCGCCTTCCTGCACGGCATCGAGGCGATGAAGAAGGCGACCGAGCACGATATGGCCGCCTCGTCGAACATCGTCGCCGATAACACCTATCCGAAGCTCGAGATCGTGCATAAGGGCAACACGATCGTGCAAGGCGCGCGGCGCGATGCCGACGCGAAGCATCATTACTGGCGCATCGGCGCGTGGCTGATGCCGTGCTTCACCGTGCTGCCGGCTTTCCCGCAGGATGCGGCACTCGGCGGCCATGCCTGGGTGCCGGTGGACGACACGAAGGTCTGGGCTTTCGGCATCTCCTGGCATCCGAAGCGGCCCCTCACCCAACAAGAGCTCGACTGGTTCCATAACGGCACGCCGACCGGCATTCATTCGACGATGATCCCGGGTACCTTCGTCGCCGCGCGCAACAAATCGAACGGCTATGC
>DATMZZ010000198.1:0-6416 GCA_035573175.1 Allostellaceae bacterium | reverse complement strand
AGCGATAAATGGACCAGCCGCGCGCGACCGAGTTTCCTCTATGTCTGCTACTGCATGATCCTCGCCGCCATTCCGATGGGTGTGCTCTATGCCTTCGATCCGGGCCACGCGCAGAAGATCGCGCTCGGTTTGGGCGCTTGGTTGGCGGCTATTCCCGATCCGGTGTGGCAGCTCTTTACCGTCGGGTATCTGGGCTACACCGGCGGCCGGTCCTGGGAGAAGATCAAGAGCGCGAGCAAATGAGCATTGTAATAAGGGCACGTGACACTGCGCCCGGGGCGGGATAGACCGTCACCAGGAGAGGAATGGGGCGATGCCGGAAGCCAGTGGCCAGCAGGCCGCTTTCAGCCATCAAGAGGTACTGCGCATCCTAAGCGGCGTGCTGGTCTGCATGCTGATGGCCTCGCTCGACCAGACGGTGCTCGCGACGGCGCTGCCGGCGATCGCCGCCGATTTCCACAGCGTGCCTTACCTTTCCTGGTGCATCACCGCCTATCTGCTCGCCAGCACGATTGCGACCCTGGTCCTCGGCAAGCTCAGCGATCTTTGGGGACGGCGCGTGTTGCTCGAAGCCTCGATCGGCATTTTCCTGTTGGCGTCGATCGCGTGCGCGCTCGCGCCCAACATGGCGGCACTCATCGCGGCGCGCGCGGTACAGGGTGTCGGCGGCGGCGGACTTTATTCCATGGCGCAAGCCTCGATCGCCGATGTCGTCTCGGCGCGCGAGCGCGGCCGCTACCAGGCCTATATCACCAGCGCATTCTCGACCGCCGCGATTGTCGGTCCGGTGATCGGCGGCTTCTGCGTCGAATATCTCACCTGGCGCTGGGCGTTCTGGATCAACCTGCCGCTCGGCATCGCCGCTTATTTCCTCTGCTATCGCGGCCTCGCGCGCGTCAGCGTGCATCGGCTGCCGCGGCCGATCGATTTCCTCGGCGCCGCGTTGCTCGCACCCGGCGTCTCCGCGCTCATCCTCGCGCTGACCTTGGGCGGCAGCGAGCTGCCTTGGCTCTCGCCCGAGTTCCTCGGCTTGGCGGCCGTCGCGCTGCTCTTCATCGCCGCCTTCATCTGGCGCGAGATCAAAGCGCCCGAGGCGCTGCTGCCGCCGCGGCTCTTCAAGAGCTCGGTGTTCTGCGTCGCGAGCCTGCTTAATTTCGCGATCAACGCGATCACCGTCGGCACCTTCATGCTGCTGCCGGTCTATCTGCAATTCGCCGTCGGCGTCACGGCCGATGTGTCGGGCGCGATGCTCATCATCCCCTTCGCGGCGCAGATCACCTCATCGATCATGACGGGCAAGCGCGTGCAGCGCACCGGCCGCTACGTGCCGTCGCCGCGTGCCGGTTTCCTCGTGTTGGCCATCGCCGGCGGGTTGTTCTCGACGATGAGCGCATCGACGCCGCTCTGGGTGGTCGAGCTGTTCATCATCGTCAACGGCATCGGCAACGGGCTTTGCCAGGCGCCGCTCTGGGTCGCGATCCAGAACGCAGCCGAACTCAAGGATCTCGGCGCGGTGACCGGGGCCAACGCGTTCTTCCGCGCGCTCGGCGGCGCAGTGGGCGCCAGCATTCTCTGGTCGTTGTTGCTGATGATGCTCGATCACACCGTCGCGGCGGAAGGCCATTCGGCTTACGGTTCGGCGTTGTTGCGCGATGGCCGTGCGGCGCTGGCGCTGTTGCCCCAAGATGTGCGCGCCATTCTTATTCCGGCGCTGTCGCATTCCTTCGGCTATGCCTTTGCCGCGGCCGGCGTGATCTCGGCGGCGGCGTTCGTTACGACCTTCTTTCTCAAGGAAATTCCGCTGCGGACCACGACGCATCACGCACGGCAGGGCGCAGCAGCTGCTGGGCGCGTGCCGGCCGCCGACTAGCGGCATTTCCAACCCGTCATGGCTGCCCTGCATGGGTCGCCGTAAGTGCTTTCCCGCATGGACAGGCCGCTCCCGCAGCGATAGAGAAATCCCATGGCTCCCAGGGGAACTGACCTCAATCCGGACGCGGAAGCGGTTTCGGCGAGCGGCTTCACGCATCGCGAAATCCTCAGCGTGCTCTGGGGCACCCTCCTCGGCATGATGATGGCGGCACTCGATTCGACCATCGTCACCACGGCGCTGCCGCGCATCGCGACCGATCTCGACGGCTTCCTCCATCTCTCCTGGGTCGTGACCGCTTATCTTTTGACGAGCACGGTCGCGGCGCCGATCTACGGCAAGCTCAGCGATCTCTACGGCCGGCGACGTCTGCTGCAATTCTCGATCGCGGTGTTCGTTATCGCCTCGGTCTCCTGCGGTCTCGCGCAGAACATGGGCATGCTCATCGCCTCACGTGCTTTGCAGGGCATTGGTGGCGGCGGCCTCTTTAGCCTCGGCCAGGCGGCGATCGCCGATGTCGTCTCGGCGCGCGAGCGTGGCCGCTATCAGGGCTACATCACCGGCATCTGGGGACTTGCCTCGATCGCCGGGCCGCTCGTCGGCGGGCTGTGCACCGATTATCTCACCTGGCGCTGGGCGTTCTGGATCAATCTGCCTGTCGGCTTGATCGCTTTCGTGACGGTGGCCTGGGCGCTGAAGCGCATCCCGGTCAAGAAGGAACGCCGCTCGATCGACTATCTCGGTGTCGCGCTGATGATGCCGGGCGTCATCGCCTGGATGCTCGTCTGCGCTTGGGGCGGGACGACGTATCCGTGGAGCTCGCCGATGATCCTCGGCCTCACCGGCGTCGGGCTCTGCCTGCTCATCGCCTTCGCGCTGCAAGAGCTGCGCGCGCGCGAGGCGCTGGTGCCGCCGCGGCTGCTCGTCAACCGCAACATCCGCACCGTCCTCATCACGCAATTCATCATCGCCTCGACCTTGCTGTCGACGGCGCTGCTGGTGCCGGTCTTCCTGCAGCTCGTTGCCGGTTACAGCGCCTCGGAATCGGGTCTCTTCATGATCCCACTGATCGGCTCGCAAATGGCGGGCTCGATCACGACCGGTTACCGCATGCGTGCGACCGGCCGCTACAAGCGCTCGCCGCAGATCGGCTTCCTCGGGATCATGGTCTCGTTCATCCTTTACGCGACGATGACGGCGACGACGCCGTTCTGGCTGATCGCGCTCTATTTCATGCTCAACGGCATCGCGGTCGGCCTCTGCATGTCGCCGATGACCGTCGCTGGCCAGAACGCCGCCGATTTCCGTGATCTCGGCGCTTTCACCGGCACCAGCGGTTTCTTCCGCTCGCTCGGCGGCTCGTTCGGAACGGCGCTGCTCTGGACGGCGCTGGTGCTGGCTTTCGGCTATTTCCTCGCCGACGGTCATCTCGGCTTCGGCCCCGAAGTGCTGCGCGGCGGACCGCAAGCGCTCGCCGATCTGCCGGCGGATATCCGCGCGACGATCATCCCCGATCTGACGCATGCCTTCGCGGTCACCTTCGGCATCGCCGCGGTGATCTCCTTCATCGGCTTCGTCTCGATCTGCTCCCTCGAGGAAGTGCCGCTCAAGACCATCGCCGGCAAAGCGCCAGCGCAAGAGGCGGCGGGAGAATAGGCGGTCCAATCATCGTTGAGTTCGTGAACGGCCGCGCAAGCGGCCGTTTCGCTTTCTAGCTCTTCAAAAGGTTTTTTCACATGCTCGACGACCCGCTTGCGGGCCGCGCTCTCCGCGCGCCTGAACGTAGCCGCATGCTCGTTGTGACCAAAGACGGTGTTTTCCTTTGGCCGGGAACACCGCTGGTCTATCGCACCGGCAACGGCTTCTTCGCTGCCGAGCCGCGGGCCATGAACAGCGCAATCGGCTGCCTATTTGGTCCGGCCGCTCGCCAAGTGCTTCGATGGATCGCGGATTCCGGCTGCCCGAATCAGTCGCTCGACGCGGGGATGACAATCGTCAATCTCGATAACGGAACATTCAAGCCTGACTAATGATCCTCCCGCATCTGCTTCGGCGACCGCCCGGTCGTTCGCCAAGGATTTCTCGCGGCCGACACTTGCTTCAGCACACTCGTATGATCTGCAGGCATCGTCACACCCCCTCCATGTTGATCAGGCGGCGCTTGCGCTGCACGCCCCAGCGATAGCCGGAGATCGAACCATCGGACTTCACGACGCGGTGGCAAGGCACAGCGACCGCGATGCGGTTCGCTGCGCAGGCGGCGCCGACATCCTGGGCCGTCGCGGTTATCGACAGGTTCCGCGCAATCGCGCCGTAGGTGCGCGTCTCCCCTGCGGGAATAGCCTGCAGCGCCTTCCAGATCGCAACTTCCAACGGCGAGCCGCGCAGATCGAGCGGCAAGTCAGTTCCAATCTTGGGTGCATTTAACAACGCGGCAGCTTTGGCGAGGGTCTGCGCCAAGCCTGTCTGATCGGGAACGAACTCCACGTCGGGAAACGCATCCTTCAAGTCGCGCTGTAGCTTCGCGCGATCATCGCCGAGAAAGAGAGCGACGACGCCATGCTTGCTCTCGGCGACCGCGATCGTCCCAAGGGCAGTATCGCTATAGCCGAAGCGCAAGATTTCACGCTCGGCGGTATCAGAGGTTTGCGGTGTCATTGTGGGCCTTTTTGTTGTGCTCGGCTCCAAATATCGATTTTCACGCCCGCTCAAAGCACTCTGGTCCTTGCTTTCAAATCCATTGATTTTTCGTGAAGAGAAACGCCGAGACAGGCGGCCGGCCCGCGTTCTTGCACGAGGTGATGGAAGCCGCCGCTCTAGCGAACGGCGGCTCCCTAAGATCAAACGTTGCGAAGCAGCCCAAGTTGGGTCAGGGCCGTGACACCGTCATCGAGACCGATCTCTTCGATGATCTTGCCGTCCTTGAGTTTGAGAACGGTGACGCCGGTGAAGTGCATCTTCCGGCCCGTGTTCGCCGGCAGGCCGCCAGCAAGGAAGTCCTTGAAGGCCGGACCGGTGTGGGTTCCGCCGCCCTCCCATTGGCCGACGACGTAGTCGCTCTCGGCGATGAGATCGGCCGTGCCCCAAAAGCTCAGATCGGGGAACGCGGCACGGAAATCGGTCATGAAGGCCTTGATGTCTTCGCGACCTTGCCGAGGCTCGTGTAGCGAGTATTTCAGCAGCATGTCGGGCGCGGCTAGCTCGTCGACCACGCTCAATTTGCAGGCTTCACCCCAGAATTCGGTGAACCAGCGACCGATGATCGCTTTGTTGTCGTCTTGCAAGCTCATAGCAATGCCTCTCGATTGTCATCTCGGTCACCGCTCGAAGTCGATGACCTTGGCAAAGAGATAGCTTGCTTGGGTCGGGCAGAAACTCCGGTTCTTGCTCTCGTATCTTTATTAATCGTGGAGCGCTGGTCGCTACAAAGCGCAGCTGATCTCAAGCCCCCGCTTCCGCGAGCACTGGCCGCGCGGCCGAGGGTTTCTTGCGGCCGACATTCAGTACCATGATCGCCGCCGCGGCGCAGAGTGCGCCCGAGATCCAGAACGAGCTGGTGTAGTCGCCCATATAGGTGCGCAGCAGCCCAGCGCCGTAGGCCGCCATGGCCGACCCGACTTGGTGGATGACGACGATCCAGCCATAGACGATGTTCGACTGCTTGATGCCGAACGAAGCGGTGGCGAGCTTCACCGTCGGCGGCACGGTCGCGATCCAATCGAGGCCATAGAACAGGCCGAAGATCACGATGCCCCACGGCCCTTGGATGTCGAGCGCATAGGGCAGGAACACGAGCGACGCGCCGCGCGAGGTGTAGAACCAGCAGAGAAGAATGCGTCCGTCGAACCGATCGCTGAGCCAGCCCGACGCGGTGGTGCCGATCATGTTGCAGACGCCCATCGCGCCGAGGATGCCCGCCGCGGTGGTCTCGGGAATGCCGTGATCGAGACAGGCCGGAATGAAATGCGTGCCGACGAGGCCGAGCGTCGAGGCACCGCAGACGAAGAAGCTGCCGGCGAGCAGCCAGAAATCGCGATGCTTCGCCGCCATGCCGAGCGCCTCGAACGCCGCCACCAGCGGATTGACGCGCTGCTGTGGCGGCGCGGGCGGTGCATTGGCCGGTGTGCCGTAAGGCGTGAGGCCCATCTCCGCCGGCGTATCGCGCATCAGCAGCCAGACCAGCGGAATGATCACGGCCAATATGACGCTCGCGGCGACGACCGCGATGCGCCAGCCGAAATGCTCCGTCATCTGCGCCAGCGATGGGATGAAGATGAGCTGCCCGGCGGCGGTCGCGCCCGAGAGCAGTCCCATCACCAGGCCGCGCCGCGCGAAGAACCAGCGATTGGCGATGATCGCCGCCATCACCATGGCGAGCGCGCCGACCGCGAGCCCCATGAAGATGCCGAGGATCGGCAGCAGCTCCCACGGCGCGGTGATGAAGGGCAGCGTCAGCATGCCGACCAGCATCAGCACGAGGCAGGTCGTCATCGTGCGACGCAAGCCGAAGCGTTCGACGAAGCTCGCCGAGAACGGTCCGACCAGA
>DATMZZ010000197.1:0-4373 GCA_035573175.1 Allostellaceae bacterium | reverse complement strand
CGATGTCGAATGGCGCGACATTCGTTTCCGCTACCGCGAGGAGATGCCAGTGCTCGACGGCATCAGCGTCACGGTGAAGCGAGGGATGAAGGTCGCGCTGGTCGGCCCGACTGGCGCCGGCAAATCGACCCTGATGAGCTTGCTGCCGCGCTTCTTCGATCCGAGCGACGGCGCCGTATTCATCGATGGCATCGATCTGCGCGACTACAAGCTCAATTCGCTGCGCAGCCAGATCGCCATGGTGCTGCAGCCGCCACTCGTCTTCCCGATGTCGGTGCGCGACAACATCGCCTATGGCCGGCCCGACGCCAGCGATGCCGAGATCGAGAGCGCGGCGCGCCTCGCGCGGATCGACGGGCTGATCGACAATTTGCCGCAGCGCTACAACACGATCCTCGGCGACAACGCAACGCTCTCCGAGGGCGAGAAACAACGTCTCACCATCGCGCGCGCCATCTTGCGCAACGCGCCGATCCTCATTCTTGACGAGCCTACGTCGGCACTCGATGTCGAGACCGAGGCGATGGTGATGGAGGGCATCAACCGCCTGACCCAGGGCCGCACCACCTTCATCATCGCGCATCGCCTCTCGACGGTGCGTAGCGCCGACATGATCCTGGTGCTGCGCGACGGCAAGATCGCGGAAAGCGGCAGCTTCGACGAGTTGATGCGGCGCGGCGGTGTGTTCGCGGCGCTTTACAACACCCAGTTCGTCGACAGCCCCACGCCCGAGAGCCGGGTCATAACTTCGGTCGAGCCCTCATAGATCATCCGCAAAGCGACAGCGGTGACGATCGCGAGGCCGATCCACGCGACCCAGTGATAACGCGCCATCAGCCGGCCGGTGAACTCCGAGGCGGCACCCATCAACGCGACCGAGAGCGTGAGCCCGGCCACCAGCACCCAGACGTGATCGCGGGCCGTGCCGGCGACCGCGAGCACATTGTCGAGCGACATCGAGACATCCGCGAGGACGATGCGCACCAGCGCCTGGCGAAAGCCGTCCGGCGGCGGCTTCGTTTCATGGGCATGGGTCGACTTGTGGGACCTGCCGGCGAGGTCGCGATAGAGCTTCCACGCGACCCAAAGGAGCAGGAAGCCGCCCGCCAGGGTCAAGCCGACGATCTTGAGCAGATCGACAGCGATCAGGGCAAGGCAGATCCGCAACATCGTCGCGACGACGATGCCCCAGAAGATCGCGCGGTGGCGCTGACGCCTCTCGAGATGCGCTGCGGCCATGCCGACGACGATTGCGTTATCGCCGGCAAGGACAATGTCGATGATGACGACGGAGAAGAACGCGCTGAGCGCGTTCAAATCGACGCCAGAGCCTAGAATCGAAGACATGATTAACCGTGCTGTACTGTCACCAAAATCGTCCCCCTCCGTCTTCTTAGAGCAAGAGCTAGGTTTCCGGCAGGGGCCGCCGGCTGGCCGAGGTCCAGCCAGCCATAAAATGTTAACCAATTCCAGGCGACACTCTGCCACCGCCAAAGAGGGATGAGGATGGCGCAGCGTCATAGTTCAGCGCAGCCTGCCGAAGACATCGGCAGCGAGAAGATCGAAATCGTCGAGACAGCGGACGAAGCGATCGCCGTATCGACGCCGACGGCAGCGATCGAGTGGGCGGGCGATGATTCGTCGCTTGCCGAGTTGCTCGGCAGCCACGGCTTCGCCGGCAAAGTCACTGCCCGGCTTATCGAGCTGGCCAGCGCGCCCACGCATGTCAAACGGCCGGTCGATCGGCTGGCGATTGCGCTTGGCGCGCAATTCAATTTCTTCGCACTCGAAGAAGCCTGGCAACAGCCGATCCTGCTGTGCGGGCTGCCGGGCGCGGGCGTCAGCACACTCGCGACGAAGCTCGCCGCGCGTTACGACGACAGCGAAGTGCTGGTGATCAGTGCCGGCGCACATGCCGCCGAGAAGACGGCGCTGCTTGCCGAGAACCTCGAAGCGCTCGATCTGCCGCTCACGCAAGCGGCCGATGCGGCCGCGCTTGGCCGCGCCGTCGGCGAGGCTGCGGGCCGCAAGGTTATCATCGATGTCGCCGCGCGGTCGCCCTTCGATCGCGCGCAGGTGAAGGAATTCATCGCCGCCACTGGCGCCACCGGCATGCTAGCGATCTCGGCCGAGTCGAGCCTCGATGACGCCACAAGCGTCGCCAAAGCCGCGGGTGAGATCGGCATCACGCGTATAGTCGTGACCGGTCTTGATGTTGGGCGTTATCTCGGCGCTGCGCTAAGCGCTGCGGATACGACGAAATTGGCGCTGGTCAGCGCCAGCATCACACCGCATTTCGGTTTTGGGCTGCGTGCCTTTACACCGGAAAATCTGGCGCGCCGACTGATGTCGGGCGGCCATCCCGAGCGCTGGCGGGTCGCGCCGATCTAAGCCTCGGCGCCTACCTCGTTCTTCCAGATCCTAGTTTTTGCAGGTCGGATAGGTGCCCTTGGCCGCCGCGGCTTGCTGCACGACGTAGTGCACGAAATCATCTCTGCCGAAAGTGTGCCCTTTGCTGAGCAGATCGGCCGAGCGTGTGCAGAGGGCCGAGACCGTCTCCTTGCCGGCGCTGAGCGCCATCTTATTGGCGAGCGAGGTGATGAACCGGTCGAAAGCGGTATCGGCGCCGCGGCCGCTGACGCGCCGGAAATAGCCGATCAATCTCTGCTGATACGCAGCCAGCGTGCTGGCGTTGCGATGAGTGAATTCCGTATAGGACGGGCTGCCGCAGGAATCGCTCACGACCATGAGCTCCGTTTGGAAGCGCACCGCTTGATCGGCTTCGATCTCGTCGGCGCGATAGCAGGTTGCGGCTTGAGCGACAGAGACGCTACCAGCAAAAATCATGGCGAGAACGCCGGCTTTCATCACATGCATGTTCCTCAACCTGGGGGTAGTGCGGCCGCAGCCATTTTACGGCGACGGCGCCGGTGCAAACGATGGGCGAAATGCCCTGCGATCAGCAAGAGCGCGAAAATGATCAGCATCGCCTCGCTGAAACGCTCCGCGATCTCGCCGAGGAGATGTCCAAAAGCGTGCCCGCAGATATAGCCGGCACCAACGAAAATCGCGGCCCAAAGTCCCGCCGCGATGAAGTTGAAGATCATGAACCGCTTCCAATTGACGCGGCTGATCCCAATCGCAAAAGACGAAAAATTGCGGATGCCGTAAATAAAGCGGAAGCTCAGGATGAACCAGACGTCGAAACGCCGGATCCAGACGAGTGCCTTATCGACGCGTTCCTGCCAGGTCGGCTGACGCGCCAGAAGACCGACGCCGAAATGGCGGCCGATCCAGAAATAGGTTTGATCGCCGCAGAAGCTCCCGAGCCACGCCGCGATCAGCAGCAGCGGCCAAGCCAGCAGCCCTTGGGAGGCGGCAAAGCCCGCGAAGAGGACAAAGGTCTCGCCCTCGAAGAACGTCCAGGCAAACGCTATCAGATATGACAGCGTGCCATGTTCCACGATGAAACGATGGATATCCATCTACCGCATTTCTCTCCCCCAGCCGCGATCCTATTCGGAATCGGGGGTCTACGCGAGTAAATTGGCGGCGTAACGCCCCTGGGTCAAGCGAACCGATCGGAAACTAGCCTACGTAGGTAATTGGACTGTGCCACCGCTCAAACCCGCCATAAGGCGGTGCGAAAATGGAGATGGCGGCGTGCTCGCCCGCGCTTGCCGTCCCTGCTAGGTTGCCCGCAGCGCCTATTCAACGAAAATCGGGCAACGAAAATCGGGCACGGCACATGAGCAAGCTTCCCCTCTCCCGCTTCAAGGTGATCGACCTGACGCGCGTGCGCGCCGGCCCGACCTGCGTGCGCCAGCTCGCCGATTGGGGCGCGGATTGCATCAAAGTCGAGAATCCGGAAGACGACGGCTTCGCCGGCGACCGTCATGGCTCTGACTTCCAGAACCTTCACCGCAACAAGCGCAGCATCGCCGTCGATCTAAAGAAGCCGGAAGGCGTCGCGATCCTCAAGGCGCTGGTGAAGGACGCCGATATCCTGGTCGAGAATTACCGGCCCGATGTGAAATTCCGCCTCGGCATCGATTACGAGTCACTGAAAGCGGTCAACAAGCGCCTCATCTACGCCAGCATCTCGGGGTTTGGCCAGGACGGGCCCTATCGCAACCGGCCGGGCTTCGATCCCATCGCGCAAGGCATGGGTGGGCTGATGGCAATCACCGGCGAACCCGGCCAAGGACCGATGCGCGCCGGCATCGCCGTCGCCGATCTCTGCGCCGGCATCTTCGCCGCGCAGGGCATCTTCATCGCGCTCCTGGAGCGCGAAGAATCCGGTGAAGGACAATGGGTCCAGTCGTCGCTGCTGACGGCGATGATCGCGATGCTCGATTTCCAGGGCTCGCGCT
>DATMZZ010000196.1:0-12779 GCA_035573175.1 Allostellaceae bacterium | reverse complement strand
TGACGATGGCTCTTAGCCTCGGGCGCCGCGCCGCCGCCGAAGCCATCGGTACGGCGTTCCTGCTGACCGCGGTGGTCGGCTCCGGCATCATGGCGGAGCGGCTCGCCGGCGGGAATGTCGCGCTCGCGCTGCTCGCCAATGCGATCGCAACCGGCTGTGCGCTCTTCGCGCTGATCCTCGTCTTCGCGCCGTGGACGGGCGCGCATTTCAATCCGGTGGTGACGCTTGCCCTGGCGATCGACGGCGAGATCCAATGGCGCGATGTGCTTGCCTATGTCGCGGCGCAGCTCGCCGGGGCGATCCTCGGCGTTTGGCTTGCGCATCTGATGTTCGAGTTGCCGATTCTCGAATGGTCGGCGCATGCGCGTACGGGTCTCGGCCAATGGAGCGGCGAGTTCGTCGCGAGTTTTGGCTTGCTGCTGGTGATCGAAAGCGGGCGTCGCGCCTTCGCGCAGAGCCTGCCGGCGGCGATCGGCGCCTATATCACCGCCGCTTACTGGTTCACCTCGTCGACGTCTTTCGCCAATCCGGCGGTGACTGTCGCACGGTCGCTGACGAACAGCTTCGCCGGCATCGCGCCGAGCGATGTGCTCGGTTTCGTCGCCTGCCAATGCCTCGGCGCGGCGGCGGCCGTTGGCTTCGTCTACTGGCTCGCGCGGCCAGGCCGGGAGGTCCGGCTAACGGCTCAGGCGAGCCCTGCAATTGAGATCATTGATTCTTAAGGGAATTTTTCTGAGCAGGAATCATCCTTACCGGAAAAAATTCACAGATGTTCCTGGTATGTTCTAGACGGCTGCGCTTGCGGTTGCTATAACCAGGGCACGCTGGCATTCCCGGCTCGCCCATCGGGCCGAGACATGCGGCGCGATAAATCTAACTTTCTTGTTGGCCTTTCTCTTTGGTCAAGCGAACTCAAGCCCGCATCTCGCGGGCTTTTTCGTTGCTGCCTGTTTCGTCATTGCGAGGCCGGAGGCCGAAGCAATCCAGAATCGCGTGATAGGTTCTCGATTGCTTCGTCAGCCCTTTGAGCTTTCTCGCAATGACGACGAGAGAGGCGGCGTTATTTATTTCTTCGGCAGGAACGCCTCGGTGTAGAGCTTCGACATGTCGGGCGGGCTGTCGACCAGCTTCTGGTCGATGAAGGCGCGTTTGAGATTGGCGAGCGCCTCGGCGTCGAATTTGCAATCGCGGCTGAACTTGGTCGCGGTGAGGTCGTATTCCTTCGCCATCACGGCCTCGGAATAGTGCGTGACCTCGCTCTCGATCTTCACCGTCTCGGCCTTATGGGAGGCGAGATAATCGATCGTCTCGAGCCAGGCGACGAGGAAGCGCTTGAGCGCGTCGGGATTGCTGTCGATGAAATGCTGGCTGGCATAGATCGTGCTCGCCGCGATATTGCCGACGAAGGCGGAGGAGGACACGAGCAGCCGGCCTTCCTTCTTCTCCTCCCAGTTGAAGATGTTGGAGGTGACGGAAATATCCGCGTCGATCGCTTTGGTGCGGAAGGCGGCGAGGACCGCGGCGGCGCCGTTGCCGATCGCAACCGCCTGCGCGGCATCGGCACCGCTCCAGCCCTGATGGTGGTTGAACTGCTTGGTGAGCCAATCGGTGAGCGAGCCGGAACTCGAGATGCCGATCTTCTTGCCCTTGAGTCCGTCGACGGTCTTGACCGGCGAATCATACGGCACGGCGATGCCGATGAAGGGAATGGGCGAGAGCCCGTCGCAGACCGCCTTCATCGGCGCGCCTTTGGCGACGAGCGCCATCTCCGTCCCGGCGCCGAGGCCGATATCGATGCTGCCGGCGGTGATCGCCTGCGAGAGCTTGCTGCCGCCGGTGAAGTCGGAGATTTTCACCGTCAGCCCGTGTTTCTTGAAGATGCCGACCTTGTCGCCGACATGGACCGGCAGGAAGGAGGTCGAGGCCGCATCGGCCTTGCCGACGGTGACGACCGTATCGTCCGCCCGTGCCAGGGCGGTGGGCAATAATAGCGCCGAGACGGCGACCAAAGCGACAAGACACCGTTTATTCATCGTTTCCTCCTCTGCCCTCGGGTTGGCCACATCGCCGTGCGGCTTCTCTTTCGCCCTAGCGGGAGTTTCCCCGGCTTGTCAAATTGATACCGCTCGTCCCGGTGGGCCGAACGAGGGATGGCGAAGGCAATAGATGATTATCTACGTTGATGTCTCCCATTCGTCATCCCGAGCTTGTCGAGGGACGCTCGCAATGACGATGAAGGGTCGCTGAAGGGAAAGATGGGATCTGCGTTATCGCTTGCGGTGGCCGATGCTTTCGCGCCGGCGGAGCGCCGGCTGTTGCTGCTCACCGTCGGTGGGACGATCGCGCTGCTGATCGGGCTATGGTTCGGCGCCTCGGTGGTGATCGCGGCGCTGCATGTGACCGGCTGGCATTGGCTCAATATCGCGATCGATGTGCTCGGCAGCGTCGCGACCCTGTTCATCGCCTGGCTGATCTTCCCGAGCATGGCGATCTTGATCCTCGGCTTCTTCCTCGATCGCGTCATCACCTCGGTCGAGCGCCGGCATTACCCCGAGCTGCCCGCGCCGCGCGCAATCGGTATCGGCGCGTCGCTCGCCGGCGCCATTCGGCTCGCACTGCTGGCGCTATTGCTCAATATCCTGGCATTGCCGGTCTATCTCTTTTTTCCGGTGGTGAATGTCGTGCTGTTCTTCGGCATCAACGGCTATCTCGTCGGCCGCGAGTATTTCGAAGCGGTGGCTTCGCGCCGGCTCGAGCGTCCGCTGGTCAAGGAAATGTGGCGGCATTACCGCGTGCGGCTGGTGATCGCCGGCGCGATCATCGCGTTTATGCTCTCCGTGCCCGTGCTCAACCTCGCCGCTCCGCTGATCGGCGTGGCGTTCATGCTGCATCTGTTCGAGGAGCTGCGCCGCATGGGCGGCGGAGCGTTTGTTCAATAGATCAGTGATCCGCGTCGCTGATCGGCGTCGCCTTCAGGCCGCATCATTTTGGCGCGCTACGGCGTGCGATGGCCTCGCGATCGCGGCCGTTCGCGGCTTTTTCCGCGGATGAGCGTCTGGCGGCGCGCTGATCCCCACGCTCCAGCGAATGAAGATGAGAAACGCGCCGAGAATGGGCATCACGATCGCCAAAACGAAGGGTGCCGGCGCACTGAACAAGAATACGGTCACGTGACTCACATGATAGGTGTCGTAGATGTCGCGCAGCGGCGCGACGGTGCCCGCGAAGTCGAGCCAGATACAGGCGGCGTCGATCGCCAGCGACAGCAACGACAGTAACGCCCATAGGCGGAGGACGACCTTCCAAACCTCCATCGGCACGTTCCTGCGGACCAATGATACCTGACTCGATGCTAAGGCAACGGCCGGGCCACGGACATACATGGATCAACTGAGGCGCACGGGCGCGCCTGCCATCATCGATAGTCGAAAGTGCCGCGACGCCTTATAAGGCTTGGCCAATTTGCGAGGCGGGGTGGGGGAGTGGTTGGACAAAAACGCGCTTTGGTGATCGGCGGCTCGATCGGCGGGCTGTGCGCCGGGCATTTGTTGCATCGCGCCGGTTGGGACGTCACCGTTTATGAGCGCAGCCGCAGCGATCTCGCCGATCGTGGCGCCGGGCTCGGCGTCTCGAAAGAGCTGTTCGACATCATGGCGCGCATCGGTATCGAGCCCGATCCGACACTCTCGGTCGGCGCGAAGACCTCGATCTGGCTCGGCCAGCAGGACGAGATCGTGCAGGAATTACCGCGCGCCTCGCGCGGCAGCACCTGGCCGGTGATCTATCAACCGCTGCGGCGCGCTTTTCCGTCGGAACTCTATCGCCCCGGCATGGTGCTGACGCGCATCGAGCAGGATGGCGCAAGGGTGCGCGCGGTCTTCGCCGATGGCATGACGGAAGAGGCCGATCTCATCGTCGCCGCGGACGGCGTGATGTCGACCGTGCGGCGGCAATTCCTGCCCGAGGTGGCGCCGAAACTCGCGGGCTATGTCGCGTGGCGCGGCATCATCGACGAAAAGGATATCCCGGCGCCGGGCCGCGATCTGCTCTTCAATCGCATCGCTTTCGCTTTTCCCGAAGGCGAGATGATCCTCTCGGTGCATGTGCCGGGGCCGGGCAACGAAGTGCGGCCGGGGCACCGCCGCTATTATTTCATCTGGTACCGGCCGGCGACGCCCGAGCAGCAGCGCGCGATGTTCACCGACGCGGCCGGACAGCATCACGGGCTTTCGATTCCGCCGGCGCTGATCCGCCGCGAATTCCTCGACGAGATGCGCGCGGCGGCGCGCGCGAAACTCTCGCCGCTGCTCGCCGAGATCGTCGGTCTGGTGCAGGCGCCACTGCTGCAGGCGATCACCGATATGGAATCGCCGGGTCTCGTCTTCGGCCGCGTCGCGCTGATGGGCGATGCGGCTTTCGTCGCGCGGCCGCATGTCGCTGCCGGTACCAGCAAGGCGGCGCTCGACGCCGCGTGTCTCGTCGATGCGCTCGCGGCGACGGGCGGCGGTATCGATGCGGCGCTCGCGCGCTACAACGAGGAACGCTGCGCCTTCGGCCGCGCCATCGTCGCGCATTCGCGCTATCTCGGCGCTTATATCGAGGCGCAGATCAAGCCGCCGTCAGAGCGCGGCGCCGCGGCAACGCGCGATCCGGCGCGGCTCATCACCGATTACGGCGCGCCGCATCTCGTGCACCCGGCCGAGGTCTAGGTCAGGCTCGGTCAGTCGTGCGAAGAGACGCTTGAGGTGCCAAAGGCGCAAAGGGAATCACAATGAGGCGATGAGACGGTGAGAAGAATTTGATCGCGCGCTCCGCGCGCAAAAAGCTCTTCTCACCGTCTCATTTTCTCATCGTGAAACTTCTTTGCGGCTTTGCGGTTAGCTTCTCGTCCTCGCGTTATGAGGCCGGATTCTTCACGGAAAGCGCCGGCTGTTAGCCAGAGCGATCTCGCGCGATTATAGTGATCTGCGTCATTGCGAGGAGCGCGCAGTGCGACGAAGCAATCCAGAACGAAGCGTGAAGACTGGATTGCGTCGCCCTCATCCCGAGCTTGTCGAGGGACGCTCGCAATGACGAAAATGAAGGCTCTTCGTCGAGACTGAACAGCGCTAGCGCATGTATCCGTGCTCGCGATAGTAACGCTCAGCACCGGGATGGAGCGGTGCGCCGAGCCCTTGCCAGATCTTCTGCGGATCGATGGGGTAGGTCAGCGGGCTGCGCTCGACGGGAATATTGCGAAACCGCGCCTCCATTTCGGCGCGATGCTCGACCAGCACCGCGGTGATGCGATACGCGACCTCTTCATCCATGTCGTCGCGGACGAAGATCGCCCAATGCGAGAAGTCGAGGCAGGGAATATCTTCGGGTGCGCCGAGCCGTCCCTTCGCGAGGGTCGCCGGCCGCAGACCATAGTCGCGCTGCAAAGCGGCCAGAGCATCGCGCGTGAAGGGGATGAAGCGCACCTTGCTCTTCTCGATCCATTCGTACCAGCCGGGGGTCATGATGCCTTCGAAACACACGGCATCGGCCTCGCCGCGCACCACTTGCGCGACGCAGCTTTGCGGCCGATCGCTGCCGAGCCATTGGCCGCCCCATTTCTCGATGTCGCCCGGCGCGATGCCGTGTGCCTCGAGCGCGCGCTCGATGACATAGGTCAGCAAATTGTCCGGATCGCGGACCGAAGTCGCGAGGCGCAGCGGATATTTCCGCGCGACGATATCGGCGAAAGAGGTGATCCCCGTGTCCGCGTTGACGGCGAAGATGAGCCGATCGTCCTGCGGGTAATAGCCAAGCGTGCGCAGGAAGGGATAGGCGCGGCCGGCGAACAGGTGCTTACCTTCGCGCGCCCATTCGAGCGGCACGTCGAGCGGCGTGGTGATGCCGAGATCGACCTCGCCGCGCGCGACGGCATCGATATTGTCGCGGAACCCGGTGCCCGTCAGAATCCAGAAACGCGAGCGCGGTGCCGAGCGGAAGCGCATATTGGCGGCGATCATGCCGACGAGCGTATGGAAATTGGCGACGCCCCAGTCGCCGACCATCTTCAGCTCGATCCGCGGCCAAAGTTTTTCGTTGCTCATCGGGTCACGCCGTTTCGATGAAAATCTGATCGTCCTTCACCGTCACAGGATAGCGGCGAAGCGCGAGAATGCTGGTCGTGCCGGGCGGTTTGCCGGTCTTCAGATCGAAGCGAAAGAAATGCCAGGGGCAGATGATGACGTCGCCGTTGCGCTTTCCCTCGGCCAGCGGGCCGAGCGCATGCGGGCAGCGCGGCTCGAAAGCGACATACGCGCTGCCATCGCTCAGCCGCGCGATTGCGATCTCGCCGACGCCGCTGAGGCGCTTGCAGAAAATCGCGCCGTCGCGCACGTCGTCGGTCTTGCATAGGGCGATCGTCGTCATCGAGGCTCAGCCGGCTGTGCGCGCCGCCCGTTCCTCGGGCGTATCGGCTTCCTCATGAAAGCCGTAAATCGGCGGATGGACGGCGCCGCAATTCGGGCAGGTGCGAAGCTTCGGATCAGCGTTGAACGCACGCACGCGCTTCAAGGCGAAATCGAGGAAGCGGTCATAGCCCGATTGCACCGCGGAGAATGTAGCCTCGCCGAAGCGCGCCGCGCATCTGGGGCAGACATGCAGAGTGCTCGCCTCCGCCGGCTTGCCGGTGCGCCCGCCGACCACGAGCATCAGATGCGTGATCGGCCCGTGCGGAACGGTGAGCAGCATCGCGTCGACATCGTTCGCCACCCAAAAGCCGAAGAGATGCGCGATGTGGTAGGGCGTGCCCTCGGGAACACGGTGGAAGACCGGCTTCGATCCGCTTGTCGGAAACGGGCGTACGCCTCTCTCGCACCATTCGTGCAAGATATAGGGCGGCTGGTCGCTGCTGCGTGTCGCGCGCCAGAGCGCGTGGTTGCCGTGCCGGATCCAGGACCCCGTCGGCCCTGTGACGTCGAAGTCGAAACCCAGCTCCGGCTCGGCACTCACCATTTGAGACGCGCCTCGCGCTCCTCGGGCGTGTCGTTGTTGGCGAAAGCGGCGTAGCCGACCGAATTGGCGTGGCCGCAATCCGGACAGATGCGGCGCTTTGGGTCGCCATTGTATTCGCGTACCGCCTGGCGCTCCCAATTCCAGAAATCCTTGAAGCCGAGCGTGCCGCTGACGAGCTCGCTCATATAGACGAGCGCGGTGCATTTCTCGCAATACCAGGCGATGCGGTCAGCCTCGTTGCCCTTCGGGTGGCCTTGGATGAGCAGCACATAGCCCGGCTGATCCGCCGTCGGCGGCAGATCGATCGATATCTCGTCCATATCGTTGATGTGCCAATAGCCGTAGACGAATTCGGTGTGATGCGGCGTGCCGGCCAGGGTCAAATGCGCGACCAGCGGCGTGCGCTTGATGACGGTCACGCCTTTTGGGCCGATTTCGAGATGGCGGCGGTTTTTGACCGCGAGGACAGGGCCGGTGCCCTTGTGCTCGCCCACCGTCTTCGGCGCTTCCATCAGGATCTGACGGATGCCGTAGACATTGTCGCCAACGGGCCGGAAGCCCATGAAGCGGGGCAGAACCTTTTCCGCGAGGAAATCCCAGTCATCGACGATCTTGTCGAGCGGTTCATCGACGTAAACATCGGCATACATCATGACTGCGCTCCCGAATTGTGCCGTTAGACTGCGTCTCAATCCTTGTCGCTGTCAATCGAGGCGGTCCGATCACGGCGTTGACGCCGGCATAGGTCTCGAGGCCGGCGATGTTGTCACGGGTCGGGACCGGCCGTCAGCGCTTCGCGCGCGTGAGCGTCTCGCGCTGCTGCTTGAGCTGCTCCAGCTCCGCCTCGTAATTCGCGATGCGCCGCGCGGCGAGGTCGTCATTCGAGGCGCCCGACTGAGCGGCGGCCTGCTCGACCAATTGGCGGAGATTGTCGCGAATGATCGCGATGCGGCTCTCGATTTCCGCGAGGTTCAGCGTCGCGTTGGCCATGACAGAAGCCCTCCCGCTGCGATGTATCCATGAGGATAGTCCATGGTTGCATCCTCGTGTATAGCGGTGCGCCGGGTTTGGCGATTTTGAGCCGATGCGTCACTTCCCGAGGGCGTCGAGGCCGGCTTGCGCGGCGGCGATGTCGCCTTCCGAGGTCGGCGCGCCCGAGGCGCCGATCGCGCCGACGATATGGCCTTCGACGACGATCGGGATGCCGCCGCCGACCGCGGTGACGCCGAGCTGGCCGATCACCGGCCGGCTCGCGAGGCCGTCCTCGAAAAGCTTCGTCGGGCGGCGGAAAGCCGCGGCGCTCGACGCTTTCTTGATCGCGAGCTCGGAAGTCGAATTGTTCGCGTTGTCCATCTTCTCGAGGAAAATCAACTCGCCGCCGGGACCGACGATGGCGATCGCGGAGGGAAAGCCGGTCGCTTTTGCCTTGGCGACGGCGGCGTCGGCGGCTTTGCGCGCCATCGCGAGATCGATCGGCAGGCCGTAAGGCGTCGGCGCGGCGGGCGGCGCGCCTTGTTGCGCCGAGGCGGAAAACGAAACCAGCGCGGCACTGCCCATGAACGCCGCGGCGAAAAGCGGAACGCGCATGAAAACCTCCCCCAACATGTTCTGGTACCGGCAGTTTAGCGATGGCCGGGGCGGGCGGTCATCACACGCGCGTTATCGCGCTCCATCCGCCGGCGCGGTGACGCGGACAAACGGTGCCGGGTCTTTCACGTCATGCCATTGCTGACCTTGAGCCGGGATATTGACCCAGCGGGTTTGGCCTTTCTGGCAAATCTGCACGGTCGGGAAATAGAGAGTTTCCGCCTTTGGGGGCAGCAACATGGTAATGCCGAATGATTCGTACTCGTCATTGGGCAGCGGGCCACCGCGCCATTCGATTTCCTCAGGCGAGCCAAGCGTCTGCGGGCCCGGACTGGAGAATTTGTAGCGCTTCATGGTGATCTTCCAGCCGGGCTTATGCTCCGGCTTAACATCGCTCAAGCCGCTGGGCAGCGTGATACGCAGCGCAACCGTCGGCGATCCCGCGCAGCCATGCGGTACGGTGAAATGCGCGATGAAGTGACTGTTGGCTGGCGCATTGTCGGGAGAGGAGGTGATATGGGCGTGAGCGACGGTCGATCCGATAACGAGTAGCGTAGCGATAACGATCTTTCTCATATCTTTGTCTTATTTGGCTTGCGCGAGGAGCGAGTTGCCGATTTCCATCACCACCGACGACATCGCGCGCTTCGGCTGACGCTGGCAGGATTCGCCGATACGGTCCATCAGGTTTTGGCTCGTCACGTCGTGGAGAATGTCCTTGCCGCTCTGCTGTGCGAGGCCGGAGAAATAGCCCAAGGCCCAGCCGCCGAGATCGAGCATCGCCGCGCGGTCGCTGCTGTTGAGCGCGGCGATGAAGGCATCGCAGGTATCGTCGCTCGGGATCAGAATTCTGATGCCCTTCTGCGCGTGACTTGCGCTCGCGACGGCGAGCAGCGTTATCGCGCCAGTGAGCGCGGCACGCCATTTCATCGCGGCGCCATCGCTTCCGCCGGCAGCGTCAGCCCGCGCTCGGTGTAGTAACGCGCCGCGCCGGGATGAAGCGGGATGGCGACGCCTTGCAGCGCATTCTGGAAGCGGATCGCCTTGCCGGCGGGATGGCCGTTATCGAGCAGGCGGCGCGTCGCATCCTGCCACAGCGCCTTGGTGATGCCGTAGACGAGATCGTCGGGCACGGCGGCATTGACGATGAAGAGCGCCGGCACGGCGACCGTCGGCGTCTCGGTGTCGATGCCGGGATAGGTCGCGCCGGGAATGATCGTCGCGGTGATGAACGGATAGGCGCGCATCAGCGCGTCGCGCGGCTTGCCGCTGACCGGCACCAGCCGGACGCGCTCCATCGATGCCGCATCGACGATCGCCGACACCGGCGCGCCTGCCATCAAAAAGAACGCATCGAGCTTGTTGTTCTCGATGAGCGTGCTCGCATCGGAAAGGCGCAGATAATGCGCCTTGAGCTGGCATTCCTGCAGCGCCGCCGCGTGCAGCACGAGGCGCGCCTCGGCGAGCGTGCCGGAGCTCGCCTCGCCGAGGGCGACGAGCTTGCCTTTGAGATCGGGCAGGGCACGGATGCCGCTGCCGATGCGCGCGACGATATGCACGGCTTCGGGATAGAGCGCGGCGATGACGCGCAGATTGCGGATCGGCCCGTTCTTGGCGAGCAGCGCGACGCCGTTCTGCGGCGGTGGCGGTGCGCCGCGGCAGGCTCGGCTCGGTGTGATCACCGGCGGATCGCCGCGATAGGCCCAGGTCGTGACATCGGCTTGCGCGAAAGCGGCCTCGATCTGACCCTGGCCGACGGCGAGCACATTCTCGACCGAGCCTTCGGTCGCTTGCGCCACGGCGACGAGGCCGGGCACGCCGCAACTGCCGCCACGATCGCAATCGCGCGAGCCGGGCGGCTTGCTGATCGCATTGGCGATCTCGGCGCCGATTTGGAAATAGGTGCCGGTGGTCGCGGCCGTGCCGATGCGGAAGAAGCGCGGCGCGTCTTCGGCCGATGCACGATTGATGGGCGCAATACTAGCGATCGATGACGCCGCGAGGACGAGTGCCGCGAGGATCAGTGGGGGCGCGCGCATCGTCCCTCAATCGCCCGCGGCGTGCGCCGCGGCCGGGATACCGATCGCGAGCGGCAGGGCGAAGCTGAAGACCGTGCCGCCGCCGGCATTGTCGGCGACCTGCAATTTCTCGCCATGCGCCTCGACGATGAAGCGGCAGATCGAAAGCCCGACCCCCATGCCGGTGGCTTTCGTCGTCACGAAAGGCTGGAACAGCTTCTCGCGCAGCGCCGGCGGCAGGCCCGGCCCGGTATCGGCGATGCTGATCTCGAGCTTCTCCAGGCCGAGCGGACGCGACGCGATCGTCAGATGGCGGCGCGGACTGTCGGCCATCGCCTCGCTGGCATTGCGGATGAGATTGACCAGCACCTGCTGGATCTGGATGCGATCGATCACCACCATCGCCGCCGGCGGCTCGAGCAGGGTTTCGATTTCGACGCCGGTGCGGCCGGTCGCGGCTTGCGCCACGCCGATCGCGTCCTCGACCGTGGTGGCGAGCGGCTCGGGGCGGCGATCGATCTCGCGCTTGGCGACGAATTCGCGCAGGCGGCGGATGATCTCGCGCGCCCGCTCGCTCTGGCCGAGCGTCTTCTCGATCGTGGTGGCGACCTTCTCCTTATCGCCCATCGCGGCGAGGCGCTGCAGCGCGCTCAGGTAATTGCCGATCGCGGCGAGCGGCTGGTTCACCTCGTGGATCAGCGAGGTCACGACATGGCCGAGATCGCTGACGCGCGAGAGATGCGAGAGCATCGCTTCCATCTCGCTCAAGCGCCGCTCGCGCACGCGCCGCTCGGTGGCGATGGCGCGCGCGAGCCGCGCGTACAGCGCGGTCGTCTGCGACAGCAGCACGATGAGGACGATGCTGGCGGCGATAACGCCGTAAAGCCGGCCGAAGTAGAAGCCGATGCTGAAGCGCGCCGGCGCCAGTACGACGCTGAGCGCGATCTCGCCGACCCATGCGAAGAGCACGACCGCCAGCCAGATCTCGATCACCGTGCGCCGCCGCCGCCACCACAGGATCGCAAGCGCGATCACGGCGAGAAGCCAAACCGACCCGCTGATATAGGGAAAGGACGAGGTCCGCCGGTTGGCGGCGATCACCTGCGGCAGCAGCGCTTCGCCTGCCGTGCACAACCAGGTGAAAGCGAGCACCAGCACCACCATCGCGACGATCGAAAAGAGGATCGCGCGCCTTGCCTGGCTCGCCGAGATCAGGTTGTGCCGCTCGTCGCTCATGAAGGCGTAGACGATCACCGCGAGCGGAAAGCCGACATGCCAGGCGACATAAAGCCAGGCCGCGCTGCTCGGCCCTGCGCCGAACAGGCCGGTCGGCGTGAACAGGCCGGGGAACACCAGCATATGCGGGATGACGATCAGCCCCGTGAAGAGATAGGCGGTGCCGAGCAGCAGTAACGACGGCAGGCGCAGGATCGCGAATTGCGCATAAAGCAACGCTGCGGTGATCAAGTCCTCGACGACGAGCGCCGTCTCATAGGCGGGGATGAAGGCGTCGGTGCGCAGCAGCGGTCGGGCAGCGAAAGGCGCCGTGGCGACGAACGCCGCGCCGAGCAGGAGCACGATCGCGAGGGCGAGGCGGCGCTGCGCGCGGCTCGCGGCCATGGTGGAGAGAAAAGTTTGTGTTTGGCCACTATCCGCCACGACGTTCCGGCCCGCCCAACATCCTCAAGGTTCGATCGCTCAAAAAATCTTAGGGCGGCAGCCGCGCGACTGGCAAGGCCGCGCGCCGCGAGTCACGGCGCAATTTCGTGGGCGCTATTTGCCGATCTGCAGCGCGGCTTCTTGGGGGGTCTTGTGGGGCCGCAGCGAGACGCCGTCGACCGGCGCCACCATCCGCGGCGCCGCGGCGGTCACACCGCTGCCGCTGATGACGACGGTCGCGTCGTTGACGTCGCTCGCGGCCGTGCTGCGGCCAGCCTTGTGGCCCGTCGCGGCCGGCGTGCTCGCATGCGAGGGCATATCGCTCGCCTGAAGATCGGCGGGAGCGGGGGTCACCGGCGTCGGGATGCCCTTCGCGGCGAGGCCGGCGGCGCGCACCGCGTCCCAATCGACGAGGTCGGCGCGATCGCCCGCTGCTTTCGTGACGATCTGCTTCAGTTGCGGCGGGAGGGCCGGCGTCATCGGCGTGTTGTAATCGATCTCGTCGACCTGCTCTTTGCTCGGATGGAC
>DATMZZ010000195.1:0-6802 GCA_035573175.1 Allostellaceae bacterium | reverse complement strand
CTGCTATCCCTGGGAAGTGCTCGGCCTGCCGCCGGTCTGGTACAAATCCGCCGCCTATCGCTCGCGCTCTGTCATCGATCCGCGCGGCGTGCTGAAGGATTTCGGCGTCACGCCTCCGGCTGAGACTGAAATCCGCGTTTGGGATTCGACTGCCGAGACGCGCTTCATCGTCATCCCGATGCGCCCCGCCGGTACCGATGGCTGGGACGAAGAGCAACTCGCCGAGCTCGTCACACGCGATTCCATGGTCGGTACCGGCGAGCCGCTGAAAGCGAACGAGGTCACGCGATGAACGGCGTTCACGACATGGGCGGCATGCACGGCTTCGGGCCGGTGATGCCCGAAAACGACGAGCCAGTATTCCATGAGGCTTGGGAAGGCCGCGTCTATGCGATGCAGCGCGCGACGGGACTGCTCGGCTATTGGAATATCGATATGGGCCGCGCTGCGGTCGAGAAGCTGCCGCCGCATATCTATCTCGGCGTCACCTATTACGAGAAATGGCACCGCGGCCTCGAAGCGCGGCTCTTGTCTTTCGGTCTCGTCAGTCAGGACGAGCTCGAAACCGGGCATGCGCTGCATCCGGCGAAGCCGGTGAAGCACAAGCTCACGGCCGCCGAGGTCGATGCCGGTTTGCAGCGCGGCTCTTACTACCGCAAGGAGCAAGCCCCGGCGCGTTTCAAGCCAGGCGACAAGGTACGCACCAAAAACATCAACCCGATCTCGCATACGCGACTGCCGCGTTACGCGCGCGATCGCGTCGGCACGATCGAGGCGATCCGCGGCTGCCATGTCTATCCGGATTCGGTCGTGCTCGGTAAAGGCGAAGACCCGCAATGGCTCTACACCGTCGTGTTCGACGGCAAGGAGCTGTGGGGACCCGAGGCCGCCGCGGGACTCAAAGTCTCGATCGAGGCTTTCGAGCCCTATCTGGAGCCGGCATGAGCAAGCACGATCCGGCGACGGTCGATGCGATCGCGAAGGCGGTCCCCGGCCTGCCGCTCGACAGTGAAGGCCCCGTGTTCCGCGAGCCGTGGGAAGCGCAAGCCTTTGCGATGGCCGTCGCGCTGCATGATCGCGGGACCTTCACCTGGAGCGAATGGGCCGAGACGCTTGGCGCTGAGATCAAGCGCGCGCAGGCGGCGGGCGATCCCGATCGCGGCGATACCTACTACCGCCACTGGCTCGCCGCGCTCGAACGCCTCGTCGCGGCAAAGCAGCTCAGCGATCCGGCCACCTTGCAGCGCTATAGCGATGCCTGGAGCCACGCCGCGCGGCGCACGCCGCATGGCACGCCCATCGAGTTGAAGCCGGTCGATTTCGACTAGTATCTACGACGTAATTTCATCCCGTCATTGCGAGGAGCGCATCGCGCGACGAAGCAATCCAGAAGTCACGTGTGTTGCCCTGGATTGCTTCTCTTCGCTCGCAATGACGAATTGGAAAGTCCTAAGCCAATCCCGCCTTATGCTGCCTCGGCTTCTGCCCGAGCTTCTTATCGCTGTCATGACCGATAGGGCGTTCGGAGCGGCGCTCCCGCACCCGCTTCGCGTCCCTCTCGTTCTGGCCGGTCGCGGGCTCGCCGCCATGCGATAGATCGGCCACCCCGCCCTTATCGCCGGTCGGATTGTCGTAAGCGGGCTTCGCCGGATCGCTCGTGTTGCGCACCTTATTCATGATCGCGCGCGATGTTCAGCCGGCTCGTCGCCGCGCGCGCTTTAGCTGCCGTCGGATCGAGAACAGCGGTGTCCATGCATTCTGCCTTTCGCCAATGCCAGGACAATGCGTTCCGGCAGAAGGCGGTTCCGCCTGTCGCAGACGGAAGGCAGATAGCGCGCTTAGTAGGTCGCGCGGCCGCCGGAGATGTCGAATACGCCGCCCGTGCTGAAGCCGCATTCTTCCGAGCACAGCCAGGCGACCAGCGCCGCGATCTCAGAGGGTTGCACGAAACGGTTCATCGGGATCTTCGAGCGCATATAGGCGATGTGCTCTTCGCTCATCTGCTTGAAGAGATCGGTCTCCGCCGCGGCGGGCGTCACGCAATTGACGATGACGTTCTCCGTCGCGAGCTCTTTGCCCAGCGATTTGGTGAGGCCGATCAGCCCGGCTTTGGCGGAGCTGTAGGCTGCGGCATTGGGATTGCCTTCCTTGCCCGCGACCGAGGCCATGTTGACGATGCGGCCATAGCGCCGCGCCAGCATGCCGGGCACCAAGGCGCGCGAGCACAGAAACGCTCCCGTGAGATCGACATCGATGACGCGGCGCCACTCGGCCGGATCGTATTCCCAGGTCTTTTTGTTCGAGCCGGTGATGCCGGCATTGTTGACGAGGATATCGACCTGGCCGAGCGCGCCACTCGCTGCTTTCGCCGCCGCCGCGACTGACTCCTCGCTAGTGATGTCGACGGTAATGGTATGCGCGCCGTCGAGCTTCTTCGCCGCCTCGGCTAGCGCGGCGCCGTCCATATCCCACAGCGACACTTTCGCGCCGGAAGCTGCGAGGCGTTCGGCGCAGGCATAGCCGATGCCGCGCGCCCCGCCGGTGACGACGGCGCCACGGCCGCGAAGGTCGATCTGATTCATGCCATCCTCATGAGACTACTGCGCTTGCGGCGCGTTCCAGAAAGCGAGACGCCGCTCGACCCAGGTGAAGAGCCAGGTGAGCAACAGACCGAGCAGCGCCAGCACGACGAGCCAGGCGTAGGATTCCTTCACCAGGAAGGTTCGCTGCGCGCTGAGGATCGAATCGCCGAGGCCGCCGCTGCCGGCGATCATCTCGGCGGTGACGACCAGGATCAGGCCAAGGCCGAGGCTGATCCGCATGCCGGCGAGAATATAGGGCGCGCTCGCGGGCAGCAGGATGCGCCGCCAGATCGCCATCGTGCCATGGCCGAAAGTGCGCGCGGTGTTGATCATCGTCGGTTCGACCGCGCGGACGCCCTGGATCGTGTTGATCAGGACCGGAAAGAAGCAGCCGAGCGCGACGATGGTGATCTCCATCCGCGCACCGAGGCCGAGGAACAGGATCAGCGCCGGCAGCAGCGCCGGCTTCGGCAGCGGACGCAGCAGCTCGGTCAGCGGCTCGAAGAGGTTGAACACCGGCCGAGACGAGCCCATCAAAATCCCGAGCACGATCGCCGCGACACAGCCGATGCCATAGCCGGTGAAGAGCAGCAACAGCGTTTGCGCCAGCGGCCCGATGAAGCTGCCGGAGGCGATGATGCCCCAGAATGTCGCGAGGATGGCGGTCGGCGGCGGCAGGAAGGTCGGGTTGGCCCAGCCGTTTCGCGACGCAATTTCGAGCGCGACCAGCCCGGCCAGCGGCAAGGCGATGCCGAGCACCACCGCCGTCGCACGATCGCGCCCGCTAGGCATGCGCGCCGTCCTGATTGCGCGCCAGCAGATATTTGAGCAGGCGATGGCGCAGCGCGAGGAATTCCGGCGATTCCCGCGTCTCGATCGAATGGCGCGGCCGCGGCAGCTTGGTCTCGATCACTTCCGAGATCGTCGCCGGGCGATGCGTCAGCACCGCGACGCGATCGGCGAGGAAGATCGCCTCGTCGACATCATGCGTCACCAGCACGGCGGTGAAGCGCTTCTGACCCCAGAGATCGAGGATCAGCGAATGGAGATCGAGCCGCGTCAGCGCGTCGACCGAGGAGAACGGCTCGTCCATCAGCAGCACTTGCGGTTCGGCGGCCAGCGCGCGGGCGATCGCGACGCGCTGCTGCATGCCGCCCGAAAGCTGCCAGGGATAGTGATTGCCGAAATCGGCGAGGCCGACCATCGCGAGGTAATCGCGGCAGCGTGATTTCGCCGCGGCGTTGCTGAGCTTCAGGCGGTGGTTGAAGGCGAACATCACATTGTTTGCCACCGTCATCCAGGGCAGCAGCGATTTGCTGTATTGCTGGAAGAGATAGACCATATGCGCCGGCTCGCCGGTCACATCCTGCTCGCCGAGCCTGACCTTGCCGGAGGACGGCATCATCAGCCCGGCGATCACCTGGAGCAGCGTCGATTTCCCGCAGCCGCTTGGGCCCACGATGGCGAGGAACTCGCCCGGCGCGACATCGAGGCTGACGCTGCCGATCGCCGAGATCGCGCCACCATCGGGACCGAGGAAGCTCTTGCCGATCTGGTCGACGAGCAAGCGGCTGCCCGCGACCGGCGCGCCAGCCGCGCCGCCGGTCTTCCGGGGCCGGAAATTCGTGACCACGCTCACCGCGGCTCTCCGCCCATCGCTTCGGCGAGGCGCGCCCAGCGGATGGCATGCGCTTCCCAGACGATGAAAAGGCGATTGAGCAGGTAGGCGATCGCCGTCAGCAGGATGATGCCGGCATACATCTCCGACGTCTTCATCGCGAATTGCATCGTGACGAGATAATTGCCGAGCCCCTCATTGCCGACGATCATCTCCGCGATGATGGTGACGACGAAAGCAATGCCGAGGCTGGTGCGCAGTCCCGCGAGGATGAAGGGCAGCGAGGCCGGAAAGACGACGCGGCGCAGCGCCGTCATGCGCGGCACGCCGAAAGTGCGGGCCACCTGATGATAGACCGGCTCGACCGAGCGCACGCCGGCAAAGGTATTGAGCACGACCGGGAAGAAGCAGGCGAAAGCGACAGCGAAGATCCGCAGCGCGTCGCCGAGGCCGAGCAGAAAGATCAGCGGCGGGATGATCGCCGGGATCGGGATCGGCCGCAGCAACTCGATCGTCGGGAGCAGAAGCTGGCGCATGGGCCGAGACAGCGCGATGGCAAAGCCCACCGTCACGCCGAGCGCGCAGCCGATGGCATAGGCACGCGCCATGCGCCACAGCGTCGAGAGGATGAGCGGCATCAGCTCGCCGTCGCCGAGCCCTGCGACGAGCGTTACCATCACCGTGCTAAACGGCGGCCAATTGGTGCTTTGCACGATACCGAAGCGGGCGCTCGCCTCCCACAGCGCCAGCAGCGCGAGCACCAGCAGCACGCCGGTCGCACGCGTATCGCGCCAACGGGAAACGCGCAGCCGCGGCAGGCTGCGTGCGCCCGGATCCCATACGGCTTGGGTCACGAAATCGCTCGCCGCGCTCCGCTGCCCGCCGCGCCCGCCATCTGCGGCGGGAACAGCGCAAAGCATTTGGCCGAGTTGAAGACGTAGGTCTCGACGTAATCGACGATCTCGGCTTTCTGGCCGAGCTCGCTCATCGCGCCGGCGAGGCAGACCCAGTTCAGCACCTCATGCTGGCCCGAATCCTCCATCTCCTCCTGTGTCAGCTTGCCCCAATCGCCGAAGCGATTGCCGCGCAGCTGCTCGAAGCGCGTGCGATCGGTGACGATATCCGGGTAGAGCCGGCCATGCTTCTGCGTCAGCGAGCCATGCGACCAGCTCGCCGAGCCGATCAGCGCGACGCGCCACGGCGAATTGGCAAAGTAGCGCGCCGTCGCGCGGCCGAGCTCGAAGCAGCGCGCCGGGCTCGGCGATGGCGGCGAAATCTCGTCCGCGCCCTCGCCCACCACGCTGGCGCTGGTCTTGATCAACTGGCTGCCATAGCAATTCACGTGGAAGGGAATGATCGGATAGTTGAAGCCGAAGCCCTTCTGCTCGTAATCGAGATAGATCACGGTGTTGTTGAAGGAATGCGCCAGCCCGTTGGGATGGCGCACCTGCTGCGAATAGGCGACATCGAAGCCGCCTTCGATCAGCGCCTGCGTCAGGCCGCGCGCGCCTTTTGCATGACAGGCGATCGGCAGCTCGGTATCCTTCGACAGGCCCCAGACATTCTGATCGGTCTTGAAGACGGCGAGACCGCCGCCATAGGGCTTGCTGATCACCTTGTCATAGATGCCGACGCAGAAAGCCGGAATGCAGTCGCGTTTGAAATTCTCGTACTGATCGTCGCCCCAGATGACGACGATATCGGGTTTGAACGCATCGAGTTCCTGGCGCAGCTTCGCATAGCCGGCGATCAGCCGGTCGCGATGCACGCGCGCAGCGCTGACACCGTCGTCATTGCCCCATTCGCGGCGCATCGCCTCGGGCCAGCGGTCGCGTGCGGCGAAATCCTCGGCCTTCACCCGGCCGAGCTCGACCCAGCGCTGCAGCATGCTCGGCCAATGCTCCACCGCCACCAGCGGACCGGGATAGTGGCTCAGCCCCAACCCCATGATTTCGGCCATAGCGTGTCTCCCTTATGCCTACTTTATCCCTGTTCTGCCGCCCTCTTGCCGACGGGGCGTGTCAGGTCGCTGCGAAAACGTGCTGCTCGTCGCTGCCGGCGCGCGGCTTGGTCGCGCTCTCGAAGGTGATGATCGCATTCTTCGCCGGATCGCGCACGACGGCGACATTCGGCTCCTCGCCACGCTCGACGCGCTCGATCTGCTCTTCCAGCATGCGGCGGAACATGACGATGCCGCGATCGGACGCGCCCAGTGTTTCGGTGCTGCGATCGAACACCGAACCCTGTGTTTCCCACACGACGCGATCCTGACCGTAGAAAGTCATCAGCTCTTCATCGCTCTCGGTCAGCGGCTTGTCAGGCGCGTATTCGTAGCTCGCCTTGCCCGCGGCCGGATCGGTTCCCTCGCCGCGATACGGCATCAAGCCGATCCAGAATATCCGCGTATGCGTGTCGTCGATCGGGACGCGGAAATGCAGCGCCTCGACCGGGCCTTCGGGAATGCGCAGGATGTTCGGGAAGATCAGCGGCGGGCGGATCTCGATCTCTGGCTTGTCGCCACCATATTCGAGCGTCTTTTCGATGCCCCACTCGCACACATCCCAATCGTAACCGGCGATCGGGCGGTAGAAATAAGCGCCCT
>DATMZZ010000194.1:0-5171 GCA_035573175.1 Allostellaceae bacterium | reverse complement strand
AAGCCGAGGCATTTCAGCTCGGTGATCGCCTTCTTCGCCTGTTGGATCGCGATCTCGCCCTTGAACGGATCGACCGCGGCCCAGCATTGGATGATGCGATCGGGATGCCGCTGCTGCATCTCCTTCACATATTCATTGGTGCAGGGCGGCGTGTTGGTCGTGGTCTCGAGATCGAGCGCGACGAGCACGGCCTCGACGCCGGCGGTCTCGAACTCTTTGACGACCTCGTCTTCCTGCTTCCAGGTCCACTGGCGGTTCCAATATTTGGCCAGCGCCTCGACATAGGGACCCTGGCATTTGATCCAGGGCTCGGTGTTCGGATAGCAGTGAAGGTCGATCTTGCGCATTGCTCTCGTTCGTCTCGTTTATTTCTTCTGGAGTTTGGCCGAGACCGTTTCGACCATGACGTTCTTCGCCACCTTGCCGAATTTCGACAGCGGGAAGTCGTCCATCACTTCCAGCCGCTCGGGCAGCTTGTATTTCGCGATCTCCTTGGTCTGGAGATAGTCGGTCAGCTCTTTCAAGGTCAGCGTCTTGCCCGGCGCCAGGATGACACACGCGCACATGCGCTCGCCCATGGCGGCATCAGGCACGGCGATACAGGCGACGTTCTGCACCGAGGGATGCGAGAGGATCAGATTCTCGACTTCCTCGGCGCTGATCTTCTCGCCGCCGCGATTGATCACGTCTTTCTTGCGGCCCTCGACCAGATAAGCGCCCGACGGATGCTGGCGCATCAGATCGCCCGAGCGATAGAAGCCGTCCGAGGTGAAGGCCTTCTGATTGTGCTCCGGCGCGCCGTAATAGCCGCGCAGCGTGTAGGGGCCGCGGGCGCAGAACTCGCCGACCTCGCCTTGGGGAACGATGTTGTCGGCGTCGTCGAGCAGCCGTACCTCGTCATCCTCGCAGATCGGGAAGCCGACTGTCTCCATGCGCACCGGCTCGGGATCGTCGATCTTCGCGAACATCAGCATGCCTTCCGACATGCCGAAATTCTCCTGCACGAAGGTCGTCGGGATCAGCTCCTTGGTCTTGACGCGCACTTCCGGCTGCAGCCGCTGGCCGCCGCTTTGGATGTAGCGCACGGAAGAGGTGTCGTGCTTCGTCACGTCGGGGCTGTTGATGAGGCGAATGAGCAGCGCCGGCACCACCTTGATGTGGCTGACCTTGTGCTTCGCGATCATCGGGAAGACTTCTTCCGGCCGCGTCGTCTGCGAGAGGACGATCTTGCCGCCGTTGAACATGAAGCCCTGGATGCCGGGACAGGCGAGCGGCAGGTTATGCGCGATCGGCAGCATCAGCAGCAGCACGGAATCGCCGGTCACGCCGCACACTTTCGACGCCTGCTTGGAATTATAGGCGTAGTCGTTGTGGGTTCTCGGAATGAGCTTCGGAATGCCGGTCGTGCCGCCCGAAAGCTGGAAGATGCAAGGATCGGTCGGCTCGAGCTTCAGCTTGTCGAGTTCGCTGATCGGCAGCTTCGCCGGCGTGTCGATCAGCGCTTGCAGCGACAGCTCGTCGGCTGCCGGCTTGCCCAAGGTGATCGCGAATTTGCAGCACGGGCTCTCTTCGCGCACGCGCCGCACCATCGGCGCGAATTCGAAATCGCTCTGGCGCTCGGGATAGACGCAAGCCACCGCCTGCGACAGGCGCACGAACTGGCTCACCTCGTTGTAGCGGTGGGTCGCCAGCGCCGCGATCGGAATGCAGCCGATTTTCTGCAGCGCGAAATAGAGGATCACGAATTCCGCGACATTCGGCAGCGTCGGCACGACGCGGTCGAGCGGCTTGAAGCCGAGCTCCAGGAGATTGAGCGCGAGGTTGGTGCTCAGCCGGTCGAGCTCGGCATAGGTGATCTGCCGGTCGCGATCGATGATGCAAACCCGCGGGCCATATTTCTGGAACACCGCCGCGAACTCGTCGCGCAGCGATTTGTCTTGCCAATAGCCCTTGGCCCGATACCGCGCCGCGAAGTCGGGCGGAAACGGAACAACGCCCTCCAGCATTTCGACTCCCTTTATTTATTCAGGTCGAATTGGCGAAGCCGCCATCGACGATGACGATCTCGCCCGTAACGAAATGATTGCTCTCGATCAGCGACAGCATGGTCTCGGCCACGTCGTCGGCAGTGACACAGCGCTTCAACGGCGTCGCCTTGGCCCGGCGGCCCATCAGATCGTCGTAATGGTCCTTGAGCATCCGCTTCATCCAGTCGCCTTCCATCCAGCCAGGGGCGACGGCATTGACGCGGATCTTAGGACCAAGATTGAGCGCCAGCGTTTTGGTGAGGCTGACGACGGCGGCCTTCGAGGCCGCATAGGCATGCGGCTGCGGGCCGGGGCGCAGACCGACGATGCTCGCCGTGTTGACGATGGCGGGGGAGGGCGCCTCTTTGAGCAGCGGCAGGCAGGCGCGCGTCACCTGGAAGATGCCGCGGACATTGACGGCGAAGACGCGATCCCACTCTTCGAGGCCGGTCTCTTCCCAGGCTTTGGGATGGGCGGAATGGGTAATGCCGGCATTGTTCACGAGGGCATCGAGCCGGCCGAAAGTATCGCCGACGGTCTTCAGCATCGCGCGGACGCCGGCGTCGTCGGAAACGTCGGTCTTCACCAAAATGGTTTTGGCGCCGGCCTTTTTGGCCTCGGCTTCGACCGATTTCGCCTGATCGTCGCTGCGGCTGTAATTGATGGCGACGTCATACCCCGCTTTCGCGAGGGCGATCGCCGCAGCCGCTCCAATACCATTCGCTGCTCCCGTGATGAGAGCAGCCTTACGGGTCGATGCCATTGCCTCTCCTTGTATCGGCGGGGTTGTATTGGCCGCTGCCCACTACGTCAAGAAATCGCAACGCGCGATTGGGGCGGAAACCCGCGAAAAGCTTACGAAAAGACGGGTGCGACCAAGAGGCTCGCGGGAAATCCGGCGGCGCCGGTCAGGATCGGCGCGGCGACGGGGATTTTGTTGCCATCGACGGCAATGACCGCCTGCGCGGTGAGCAGCGCGCCCGGCAGGATCGGCCGCGGATTCGTCATCGACGGCGCGGCGAACACATCGAGCGGTTGCGCCAGGCGGCAGCCTTCGATCGACCAGGACGGAAAAGCGCGGAAGCCGTCGAGGTTCGGAAGCTGTGCGACCGCGGCGGCGAAACGCGTCTGCGCTTCGGTCAGCGCCGCATCGGCGACACCGAAGCAGCGCGTCATGCGCACCCAACTTCCCTTGTAGGCGACTGTCGCGCGCAGGGCGAAGCGCTGGCCGGGGGTGATCGTGCCTTCCGGTCGGATGAAATGCGTGGCGCGGTCGAGATCGGGGGCGGCGGCCATATAGACCTCTTCGGCGCCCCAAAGTCGCGCGGCGTGATCGATCGCCGACACGGCTTCGCCGAGAATTGTCTCTTTGCCCGTCGCCAGCGCCAGAGCGCGCTGCGCAATCGCGCCGGCCTTGGCGGCAAGCGCGATCTCGGCGGCGTCGGGCTGGAGCCGCACACGCTCGAAGATCGTGGTCGCATCGGTGATCTCGGCACCGGGCGTGGCATCGGCCATGTCTTGTGCCACCGCGGCGCGCAGACCTTCGAGATCGGCGACGCCGATCTTCTTCGCGCCGAGCTCGGCGAGGTATTTGCCGGCGGCCTGGCCTGGCCGGCCGCCGCCTTCGAATTTCGCGACACAGCTCACATTCTTGCCCCAGCCGACGATGCGGTTGGAGAACGCCATGGTGAGATAGGGATCGGCGCTCTTCGGCACGACCAGCAGACCTTCGGCCCAATAGGGCACGAAAGCCGTCAGCCAGGAAACGCCGGCGGTGCGCGTGTTGTTGGTGTAGACGACCATCGCGTCGAGGCCCTGCGGCGCCATGGCGTCACGCAGCCGCTTCACGCGCGCGGCAAAAACCGCTTCGGGCAATTCCGCTTTCGACCAGCCGATATAACCGCGCCGCATTTAGACCTCGAAAATTTCGCGCGGCGTGCCGGTCAGCACTTCGGCGCCTGTGGGAGTGATGGCAATGCTGTCGCCCAGCACCATGTAGCCGACCTCGGGATGATAGGTGTTGGGATGGACGATCATCACCATCCCGGCTTCGAGCACCGTGTCGACATCCTCAAGAATGTGCGGCTTCGTATCGACAAAAAGCCCGAGCCCGTGGCCGCGCACGCGCGTGTACTTGCTCGTCGCGTAATCGCCATAGCCGCGTTTGCGGAAAACATCGTTCTCGGCGCGCGCGACATCGGCAGCGGTCGCGCCTGGCTTTGCCGCGGCGATGCCGGCTTCCATCGCCTCGCGATAGAGCGCATGCGCCTTCTTCTGCGCGTCATTCGCCTTGCCCAGCACCATGGTGCGGCAGATCTGCGCGAAATAGCCATGCACCGCCGGCGTCAGCTCGGTCGTCACCATGTCGCCGGGCTTGATGATGCGGTCGGAAGGCGGCGCCATCGCGTACACGTCTTTGCCGCCCGATCCCATGATCATGAAATTGTCGGCGCAGCCATTCTTGCGGAAGAAGCCTTCGATATCCGCGATCAGCTCATATTGCTTGCGGCCGGGCCGTGCCGCCTGGCGGAACACGGTATAGCCGTCATCGGCGAGCTTCGCCGCTTTGCGCAGCGTGTCGATCTCGGCCGGCGTCTTCACCATCAGCAGATGATCGACCAGCTTCGTGCCGTCTTCGAGCTTATAGCCGCGCGCCTTGTCGGCGATGTATTTCGGCATGAAGCCCAAAGGCGCGGCGGCGATACGATGATTGGCGATGCGCTCGAGACGCCCCGCGACTTCGCGCACGATCTCGGGCGCGAGGCTCACCTTGATGCCGCTGGTCTCGGCCTCGGCGCGCTCCGCCTCGGCGACGCTGTCGACGAAGAGCTCGACCTCGCCATTGGGGTTCACCACCGCCATGCCATGGCCTTCGATCGAGGAGAAATCCGCGACGTAGCGCAGATAATCGCTCTGCCAGGAATTGCCGTAGACGACGAGGGCTTCGATGCCGGCGCCGTTCATCGCCGCGCGCAAGCGATTGCGCCGATCCTCCGCCAGCATGGCAGCCTCTCCTTCGTTGTTCGCGGCCAATCTATCGGCGGAGTGCAAGCGCAGCAAGGAAGCCGCATGGCTCGCTATCGCCGTAGCGCAGGCTTAACCTTTATGGGCGAAACGAGCGAGGAAGCATGAGCACGACCAAGC